>DSAI01000211.1 GCA_011372845.1 Actinomycetota bacterium | reverse complement strand
TCGTCTCGGCGATCCCACGGCCAAGATGAAGGGGCGTCTGAGCCTCAACCCCATCAAGCACATGGACCCGTTCGGAACGGTCCTGCTGCCGCTGCTGCTGTGGTTCTCGGGTGGGCCGGTGTTCGGCTACGCCAAGCCGGTGCCCATCAACCCCGGTTACTACAAGGACTACCGCAAGGGCATGATGCTCACTGGGCTCGCGGGTCCTGCCACCAACCTGGTGCTCGCGCTCGCGGCCGGGCTGCTGAGCCGTGTCATCGCGCTCGGCCCTCTGGCGACAGGCACGGAGCTGGACCCGCAGTTCACGCTCCTCGGCTGGCTATGGTACGCCCTCTACTTCTTCGGGCAGATCAACCTCGTGTTGATGTTCTTCAACCTCATCCCGATCCCGCCGCTCGACGGGTCGCGCGTGCTCCCGATCTTCCTGTCGGACAGAGCCCTGATGAAGTATCACGAGATCGAACGCTATGGCATTCTCGTCTTCTTCGGTCTGCTCCTGCTGTTGCCGAGGCTGCTCCCCGGGGTCGACCTGATCGGCGGGTACTTCCGGTTGACTGTCTATCCGTTGATGCGTGTGTTCTTCGGCGTGTAGCCCTCGTGCTGCGGTAGACTAGACGGCGTCCGTCACGCGGCCCTGTCGGGTCGTGCCCCTTCGAGCGAGGAGCGAGCCACCAGATGTCGAAGAAGCGCGTGCTCACCGGCTATCGCCCCACAGGGCGTCTCACCCTCGGCCACTGGTTCGGCAATCTGCTGAACATGCGCGAGCTGCAGGAGCAGTACGAGGCGTACTACTTCGTGGCCGACTGGCACGCGCTCACGAGCGACTGGCAGGACACGCATGGTGTGCGCCGCTACACGGAGGAGATGGTGCTCGACTGGCTCGCCGTGGGCATCGATCCCGAGAAGTCGGTCATCTACCGTCAGAGCGACGTTCCCGAGGTAGCCGAGCTTACGATGTACCTGTCGATGGTGGCGCCGATGAGCTGGCTCGAGCGGGTCCCCTCGTACAAGGAGCAGCGCGAGCAGATCACCGAGAAGGACCTCGGCAACGTGGGGTTCTTCCTGTACCCGCTCATGCAGGCGGCTGATATCGTGATCGTCCGTGGCGGCCTGGTGCCGGTGGGCGAGGACCAGATACCGCACCTCGAGCTCACGCGCGAGGTGGTGCGGCGGTTCAACACCCAGTACGGCGATCTGCTGCCAGAGCCCCAGGCCCTGATCGCCAAGGAGGGCGCGCGCGTGCCGGGTACCGACGGCCGTAAGATGTCCAAGAGCTACGGCAACGCGATCTACCTCTCGGAGAGCGAGGAGGAGACCGCGAAGAAGGTCATGAGCATGGTGACCGACCCCGCGCGCAAGCTGAAGAGCGACCCCGGCAACCCCGACATCTGCCCGCTGCATCAGATCCACAAGCTGGTGGCGCCCGATCCCACCGACATCGCCGAGTGGGACCGCTGCTGTCGCGTGGCCGAGTGCGGCTGCGTGGCCCACAAGAAGCAGCTCGTGGAGGACCTCAACGCCTACCTGCGCGATTTCCGCGCGCGGCGGGCGGAGCTCGCCGCCGAGCCCAGTGCGGCATGGGAGGTCCTCGACCGTGGCGCCGCGCGCGTGCGCCCCGCGGTGGAAGCGCTCATGGGGGACGTCCGCCGGGCGATGCACATCGACGCGGAGCGCTAGGGAGTGTCGTACCGGGTCAGGACAGAAGGCTTCGAGGGGCCGTTCGACCTGCTGCTGCAGCTGGTGGCGAAGCAGAAGGTGGATATCGCGGAGCTCTCGATCACCGAGATCGCCGACCAGTACCTGGCCGAGGTCGAGCGCATGCAAGACCTGGATCTGGACGTGGCGAGCGACTTCCTGGTGGTGGCCGCCACACTGCTCGAGATCAAGGCAGCCTCGCTCCTGCCGCGCGACGAGCCTGTCGAGCTTGTTGAGTTCGAGGACATGACGCCCGAGGAGGCGCGCGAGCTTCTTGTAGCCCGTCTGCTGGCGTACAAGCAGTTCAAGAACGCCGCCGGCGAGCTCTGGAGCCGTCACGAGTCGGAGGCGTTGATGCACCCGCGGGCGGCCGGCCTTGAGCAGCCGTTCCTGCACCTCATGCCCGACTACCTCGAGGGTGTCACGCTGCACGGGCTTGCGGTGCTCTGCGCCGACCTGGTGCACAAGCGCGAGGTGTTCCTCCTGGAGGCGGACCACGTGGCAGCCGCGCCGATCAGTCTCGAGCTGCATGTGGAAAGCGTGGCGCGGCAGATCAGAGCGCGCAAGCGCTCGTCGTTCCGGCAGTTGGTCTCAAGGAACGCCACGGTCGAGGAGCTCGTGGTGACGTTCCTGGCCATCCTGGAGCTGTACAAGCAGGGTCTGCTCACGCTGGAGCAGGAGGACCTGTTCGAGGACATAGAGATAGTAGGGGTCGGTGATGACGCGTGAGCCGTGAGAACGCGGAACTCAAGGGGGCGCTTGAGGCGCTGCTGTTCGTCTCGGATGAACCGGTGCCGGTCTCGCGCCTTGCGAACGTGCTCGAGCTGAAGCAGCCGGCCGTGGAGGCTGCGCTGAAGGAGCTCGCAGCCGAATTCGCCCAGGAGGGGCGTGGGTTCCAGTTGCGCGAGGTCGCCGGCGGCTGGCGGATGTACACGCATCCCGCATACCACCCGCAGGTCGAGGAGTACGTGCTCTCCTGGGACACGAGACGCCTTTCGCAGGCCGCGCTCGAGGCGCTCGCTGTGATCGCGTACCACCAGCCGGTGAGCCGGCAGGGTGTCAACGCCGTGCGCGGCGTGAACAGCGAGGCCGTGATCTCGTCGCTCATCGAGAAGGGGCTGGTGCGTGAAGCGGGTCGCGACCGGAACGCCGGAAACGCGATCCTCTACGGCACCACGCGTACCTTCCTTGAGCGGTTCGGCCTCAAAGACCTGAGCGAGCTTCCGCCGCTGGAGGAGTTCGCGCCAGACCCGGAGACCGAGCGGGCGATTCGCGAGCGCCTGAACGCGCTCGACGGAAGCATGCTCGACATGGACGACGATCTCAACGGCGCCGGAGACGATGAGGCTCCTGCCGTCGATGACGTTGACGACGACGAGGGCACGATCGGCGGGGATGATGGTGGCGGATCCACAGAAGCCGAGTGAGGCCGGAGAGCCCGAACGCATCGCGAAGTATCTGGCCCGCTCGGGCATAGCCTCGCGCCGTGCATCGGAGGAGCTCGTGGCCGGGGGTCGTGTGAGCGTCAACGGCACGGTGATCGATGAGCCCGGCACCAAGGTCGTGCCGCGCGTGGACGAGGTCCGCGTGGACGGGTTGCTGGTGGAGCCCCCGGTGGATCTCGAGTACCTCATGCTCAATAAGCCGATGGGAGTGATGACCACGCTCGACGACCCGCAGGGCCGTCCCACCGTGATGCGCTTCCTGCCGTCGGGATTGCCGCGCGTGTTCCCGGTGGGGCGTCTCGACTACACCACCACCGGCCTCCTGCTGCTCACCAACGACGGCGAGCTCGCGCATCTGCTGATGCACCCGAGGCATCACGTGCCCAAGGTCTATCACGCGGTGGTCGACGGCGTGCCCGCTGAGAGCGACCTCCGGCGCCTCCGCGAGGGCGTGCTCCTCGACGACGGCCTCACATCACCCGCCGAGGCGCGCGTCCTGGAGCGACGCGAGCGTACGGCTGCCGTGCAGCTCACGTTGCGCGAGGGACGCAAGCGGCAGGTGCGGCGCATGCTGTCGGCGGTGGGACACCCCGTCATCGCGCTTTCGCGGATCGCGTACGGCCCGCTGACGCTCGGCGACCTTCCCGAAGGCGCGGTGCGACGGCTGGACGCCGCCGAGGTGGATGCGCTCCGCGCCTCGGCAACGGGAGGCCGCTGATGCTGGCGCTCGTGACAGGGCCGGTACGGAGCGGCAAGTCGGGCGTGGCGTTGCGTCTCGCCGCCCGGAGCGGGCGTGAGGTCGTGGTGGCTGTAGGCGGCCGCCCTGACGACGAGGAGATGGCGCGGCGCATCGAGCGTCATCTGGTCGACAGGCCCGCCAACGTCCTCGTGATGGACGTCACGCCGTCGCCGGCCTGGGTGGCCGAGGTCCCTGAGGACGTCTGCCTGCTGGTGGACTGTCTCGGCACGATACTCGGCCAGGCAGTGGCCGAGCTGGTGGATCCCGCGGCGGAGACCGTCTCGGCCCGTGCGGAGCACGAGGTCGAAAGACTGGCCGACTCACTGGTGGGTGCGCTCCTTGCGCGCGATGGCGATACCGTTGTGGTGGCTAACGAGACCGGCTGGGGCGTGGTACCACCGTCGCCTGCAGGCCGGGTGTTCAGAGACGTGATGGGTCGCGCAACGCGGCAGCTAGCGGACGCGGCCGATGTGGCGGTGCTGGTGGTGGCCGGACGGTGTGTGGATCTGCGATCGCTGCCGAAGGAGACGGAGTGGCCGAGATGACTGAGGGTAGCCGGGGACCGCTCGAGCAGGCGGTCTACGAGGTATGTGCGGACGTGCGCCCGCCTTCTGAAGAGGCGGAGGAGCGCGCATGGAGGCGGCTCGATTCGCTCACCAAGCCGCCCCGCAGCCTCGGTGAGCTCGAAGTGCTCGCGGCGCGTATCGCAGCTGTGCAAGAGACCGACCGGCCCACATGCTGTCCGTCGGCGATCACCGTGTTCGCGGCCGATCACGGTGTGGCGGCCGAGGGTGTCTCGGCCTGGCCGTCCGAGGTCACCGCCCAGATGGTGGCGAACTTCGCGTCCGGCGGGGCGGCCATCAACCATCTCGCCGCGTACGTGGGCGCCCGTCTGGTGGTGGTCGACGTTGGCGTGATGTCCGACACGAGCTCGCTTGCAGGCGTGATTCAGGCTAAGGTCCGGCCCGGTACGCGCAACATGGCGGTGGAGCCGGCGATGACGCGGGAGGAAGCGGCGGCGGCCTTCATGGCGGGGGTCGACCTTGCCCGCTCTCTCGCAGATGAAGGCGTGAAGATCATCGGCACCGGGGAGATGGGCATCGGGAACTCCACGGCGGCCTCCGCCCTGGCCGCCGCATACACAGAGGTCCCCGTGAGCCGTGTGGTCGGCCGCGGGACCGGCATCGACGACGCGGCCCTGCAGCGCAAGATGGCGGTGGTGGGCAACGTGCTCCGCCTGCATCCTCCGCGCCACGACGATCCGTTCGGCACGCTGGCCGCGCTTGGGGGTCTCGAGATCGCCGCGATGGCCGGCGTGTTCGTGGGTGGCGCGGCCGCCCGCGTATGCGTGGTCTCCGACGGCTTCATATCCGCATCGGCCGCTCTTGCGGCCATACGTCTGTGCTCGGCGGCGAAACACTACGCGTTCGGGTCGCATACGTCGCGCGAGCCCGGACACAGCGTCACGCTGGTGCCGCTCGAGCTCTCGCCGTTCCTGCATCTCGATATGCGGCTCGGCGAGGGGACCGGCGCGGCCCTGGCGATCGGTGTGATGGGCGCCGCGTGCGCGACGATGAACGGCATGGCCACGTTCGA
>DSAI01000163.1 GCA_011372845.1 Actinomycetota bacterium | reverse complement strand
GCGTAGCCCGTCTGCCACCGCTCGATCGCGAGGAAGCCGCCGCGCTTGCCGAGGAAGCGCAGGTAGAGCACGGCCGACCATGTCAGGTTCACGAGAAGGATCACGTTCATGCCGAGCGCCGCCACACGATTGGGCGTGAGGCCGAACTCGGAGACGCGCGCTCCGATCGCCTGGAGCGCCACGGCGTCGGCCGCGAGCGCGCTCAGGACCAGCACCACCTGCACGATATCGAAGACACCCGGAGCGGACTGCGGATCACGCGCCGAGATGGAGTACAGGAGCAGCGCGAGCACGAGCACCAGGAGCAGGTCGAACGCGATCAGCACCTCGCGCTCGATGTTGATGCCCGCCCCCGTCCACACCATCGTGCCGAGGAACGTGAGCAACACGATCGCGAAGAGCGGCGTGAACAGCCGGGTGAGCACCGGCGCCATGTTCTCGATCACGCTCTTCTTGGCTTCCACGAGCCACGAAGCCACCACGACCGCGCCCGCCGCTCCGCAGGGCAGGATCCACGACTCGAAGATCGGCTCGATATCCACCCCGATGGCCTGGAAGATCAGTGCCGAGAACCCCATCAGCACCCCGCCGCCGAGGGCTATCAGCACGTAGTAGATGAAGAGCTCCCCCGAGAAACGGATGAAGTCCATCCTTCCGGCTGCCTCGCGCCACCGGCTGCCCGCGTAGGCCACCCCCACCACCGCGATCCACAACGCGATCGGCAGGTGGAGCGCAGTGAGCGCCTCGGTGGAGCCTCTAGGCTCGAACGGGTAGACGTTGGCGAACACCGCCGCGCCCACGAATGCGACGCCCAACCGGCGCAGCATGGCCGAGCCGAGAAGGCCGCGCTTCCAGGCGAAGTAGCCGGTGAGCACGGGGAGCACGAAGAAGCTGAGATTGCGGGCGTAGAACGCCCCGTCATCGGCGAAGTCTAGCCCGAAGAGCGCCGGCAGCTTGATGAGCAGCGCGGCGAGAACCGCCAGCGCCACCGCGACGACGCCCTCCTTCCGGGCCCCGGCGTCCACATCACGAGTGTCCGCGCCCGGAGTGACGAGTTGCTTCCATAAGCGCTCGGAGTGCTCGCGGGCGAACTCGGCGGAAAGCGTGTCAAGGTCGCCCATACGTTTCACGGCCACCAGGAACGCCTCGTCAGCGTCAAGCCCCGCTTCCGTGAGCCCGTCGATCTGCTCCCGCAAGTGGTCCTCCAGCTCGGCGACATCCACGGAATGGATCGCCTGACGCCCCAGCAGGTAGGTCCGCCACTCGGCTATGCGCTCCTCGAGACGCGCGTTGAGGTCATCGCTATGCATAGGTCACGCTCCCTGTGAAGATCGCCGGCAGGCCGGCCGTGCCGGGCCTGCACGCAGTGTCCGCGCGCGCATCCCAGATCCCCCGCAGCGTGGCATCCACGGCCTGCCACTGCCGCCACTGCTCGGCGAGATGCGTCCGGCCGTCGGCAGTGATCCGGTAGTACTTGCGGCGGCGGCCGGACTCGGCCACCTCCCAGCGTGCCTCGGCGAGACCGAGACGCAAGAGCCGGTGCAGCACCGGGTAGAGCATGCCGTCGGTCCACTCGAGGCGTCCGCCGGAAAGCTCCTTCACACGCTGCAGGATCGCGTAGCCGTAGCTGTCGCCCTCGGCCAGTATGGCGAGGACGATCGGTGTGGATGACGCCGCCACGAGGTCCTTGTTGATCTCCATGGGCTCACCTTGTGTTTGGTGCCGCCAGCGCGACAGAACTATACCTTGCAGCATTATACATAGCGGTACAAGGTATGTCGAACAGGCAGGTGCAGCCAGGCTGCGAGGGCGTCACTACCCTACGTGCAGTACGCCGCCAAGCACGAGCGCCGCTGTCGTCACTGACACCACGACCCACAGCGCAACGCCGAGGAGCAGCGGGCGTGCGCCGGCCGTGCGAAGGGAATCCGGCGTGAGGGTCGCGCCCGCCAGGAAGAGCGTGGGGGCCATCAGCGTCTTTCCCAGCGATGCGAGCGTGCTCCACAGCCCCGGCGCGGGCACGAGCCAGGCGACGACCGAGGCGGCCACGAAGCCGATGAGGAACGGCTGGATCTTGAGCCCCTTCGCCGCGCCACCGTGGAGTCGCGCCAGAACGAACGCCACCGGCGCGATCCATAGCGCGCGGGTGAGCTTCACCACGGTGGCGATGCCCAGGGCCTCCGCCCCGTACGCCGACGCCGCCCCCACCACACTGCTGGTGTCGTGGATCGCGATCGCTGCCCACACCCCGAACTGCTGCTGGGTCATGCCCAGCAGATGCCCGACCCACGGGAACATGAAGAGCGCCACACCATTGAGGACGAAGACCACCGAGAGCGCCACCGCCGTTGAGACGGGCGAAGCGCCGATCGCGGGAGCCACAGCGGCGATGGCGCTGCCACCGCAGATAGCGGTGCCCGACCCGATGAGCGTGCGTGCCTCGGCGTCCACGCGCAGCCACCGGCCCATCACGGTCGCCAGTGCGAGCGTGACCGCCACGGTGAAGAGGGTCATTCCTGCCGAGGACACGCCCACCCGGGCGACGGCTCCGATCTGCATGCCGAAGCCGAGCAGCACGACCGATGCCTGGAGGAGCTGCTTCGACCACCGCGCGGGCTGCAGCCTCTCCGGCGCGCCCACCAGCATTCCGGCCGACAGGCCGACAAGCAGCGCGAGTGCGGGAGAGGCTCCCGCCAGCGCGAGGATCGCGGCAGCGGCCACCCAGAGCAACGGGTAGCCGAGCAGTTGGGATATGCGCACTCGGTACGACACGAGACCCAGTGTCGGCCGCACCGGTCAGGCAGTCCACAACGGTTTGGGAATCGGGGGTTTCCGGTTCGCGATGTGCGCGTGGGACAGGCGGGGCGCGTCACAGCACGCGGCGGGCGGACAAGGCCAAGGACCCGCCCTCCTGGTTCGGAAGACGGGCCCTTCGGGACTATCCACACGTTGCAGTGGACGAACCTACGGCGTCACGCCAGCTGCTGCGAGTACCGCGCTCCTCACGCTCGGCACAACCGCGTTCGCACCGCCGAAGAACGTGACGCTGTCGATCTCAGCCTTGTTCGCCGCAAGAGCCGCCGCAGGCGTCGAGCTGAGCGTGTCCGGTGCCGTGAGCAGCATGACGGAGTTCATCTTGCCCTGCGCGACACCACCTGCCAGGGCATCCGGGAAGTTCATCCCGGTGGTGACACCCACCCGGTCCCAGTCATGACCTGCGTTGCCCACTGCGTACGTGGCGACCGCTACTGCGGTGGCGTACCGATCGGCGCCCCACAAGCGGTCCACGGTGCCGGGTAGATCAGCCCTCAGCTGCGCCTCCACGTCCGCCGAAACGACCGCATCACCGCCAAGCACCGCAGCATCCGTCACATCGGCCATGGCGGCCTTCGTGGCAGCGGTGAGACCGTTCACCGGGTGTGCCAGGAACAGCGGCCAGTGCTGCCGTGCTGCAAGCGGGGCGGCGGCCAGGGCGTCGGGGAAGTCCGCGCCCGTGGCCACGAACGCCATACCGTCGTAGTCCTCGCCGAGTTCCGCGATCACCCGCAACGCCACAGCGTTGGCGGTCTCGTACCTGTCGTTCCCCTTGATGCGCTCTACGTTGTCTGAGCCGAGCTGCGTCTTGAGGGCAGTCTCCACCTCGGCCCCGACCGCCGACGTGCCGCCGAGGATGATCGCGTTGGTCGCACCAAGGCGATCGATCTCCTGAGACACGACCGAGGGAACGACGTTGGTGCCCACGAGCAGAACGGGGCCGTTGAGCGCCCCCGCAAGCGCGGTGCCGCCGAGAGCATCCGGCCAGTTGGCGCCCGTGGCGATCACCACAGTCTCAGCGCTTATGGGGAACACTCGCTTCGATACGTCCACCGCCGTGGCGTAACGATCATCGCCCTCAAGCGGCGTCACCGGAGGAAGCGGCCACCGGTAGGCCACCGTGTGGCCGTCGGCACCAACGCCCCACCCTGTGTTCGCGTCCACGAAGTACAGATCGCGCATGTAGCGCGTCCCACCGCTGTGCTGGACCACCCACGTGTCGCCACCGTCATTGGTAGCGAGGATGAGTCCACCGTTACCCGCCACCCAGCCGGTGTTGGCGTCCACGAAGTGCACGTCGATGAGTTCTGTGGCGACGCCGGAATCCTGGAAGACCCAGTTGTCTCCCCCATCAGTGGTGTGCAAGATGAGCCCACCGCCGCCAACGGCCCATCCGATGTTCTCGTCAACGAAGTGGGTCGTCCAGTAGAGCCGCGATGTCTCGTCCGGCCTGATGTCTTCCCAGTTGACACCGCCATCCATCGACCGTACGAGGGTGTCGTTGCCCGCGGCCCAGCCGTTGTCCGCATCGATGAAGAATATGGTCTGCAGGACCTGGTGGTCGAGACTCCCGTGGTTCGTCCACGTCTCGCCGCCATCGGTGGTCCGCAGGATCGGACTGTACTCGCCGGGGGGCGGTGGGCCGTATCCGCCGGGGATGCCAATGGCCCAGCCGTTGTTCGCGTCAACGAACTGCACTCCCCACAGTTTCTTGGTCGTGCCCGAGGTCTGCGCGGCCCAGCTGGTCCCGCCGTCGGTGGACTTCAGGATGGTACCCTCGTCGCCCACGACCCACCCCGTACTCTCGTCGAGGAAGAACACGCCTGAGAGCCACACCGAGGTACCGGGATTCTGAGCGAACCAGTTCGCACCGCCGTTGATGGTCTTGCGGAGCGTGCCGTTGGCGCCTGCCATCCATCCGGTGTTCTCGTCGATGAAGTACACGCTGTGGAGGTCGGCCGTGTGTCCCGAGTCCTGCAGGGACCATCCCACCGCTCACACATCCAGCGGATCGGGGTCTACAACCGCATGCGCAGCCGGGAGCCCCGTCAACGTCAGCACCAGCACCGCCGACAACCACAGTCCTATCGTCCTTCTCAGTCTGGATCCAACCATGATCATCTCTCCTTGTGACACAGCACGCAGCCGCGTCCTCTGTTCCGCCGACCCGTCCCGCTCATGCCGTCTATCCATCCACCCCTTCCGGGAGTCCGAAGTGAAGGATCACGCCATCGTCACCGACGACCCAACCATGCTCGTCATCCAGGAAATGCACCCCGTAGAGGGTCGGCGTTCCTGCACCGCCATCGCGCTCCTGGTTCCAGCTGACGCCTCCGTCAGCCGTTGAGAGGACGATGCTCCCGGCGCCCACGGCCCACCCATTGCGGCCATCGGTGAAGAAGACGTCCTCGAGCGCACGGCGTCCGGCATCCTGGGCTACCCACGTCTGGCCTCCATCGGTTGTGGCAACGGCGCCGTTGCTACCCACGGCCCATCCGCTCTGCGCGTCGGCGAAGAAGATCGCCCTCAGGAACTCAACGGTGGGGTCCTGGCGGTTCCATGTCTCCCCGCCATCAGTGGTGGCAACGATCGCTCCGTCACCGTCCCATCCAACGGCCCACCCTGTCTGCGCGTCCACGAAGTGCAGATCGTAGAGGTGGCTGATCGAACCCTCGACACCAGACTCCTGCTGC
>DSAI01000020.1 GCA_011372845.1 Actinomycetota bacterium | reverse complement strand
GAAGGAGCCGCGCATGGAAACCCTGTGGGAGGCTGTGGTCGAGGCGGGCAGGATGCTCGTCAGCGGCGACCTCACGCTGTACGGGATCATAGGTCTGTCGCTCAAGGTGTCCGGCATCTCGATCGCGATCGCGATGGCGATCGGCGTTCCGCTCGGCTACCTCATCGGGTCACGGCGTTTCGTGGGGCGGCGCTTGGTGCAGGTGCTCGTGAACACGGGCATGGGCCTGCCTCCGGTGGTCGCCGGCCTGACGGTGTACATCCTGCTCTCGCGCACTGGTCCGGTCTCCGAGTTGTGGATGTCCCTGTTTGGCTCGATAGCTCCGCGCATGCTCTTCACGCTGCCCGCGATGATCTTCGCGCAGGTGGTCATCTCCACCCCGCTGGTGACCGGCGTGACCGCGGCGGCCATCGGCTCGGTGCCCGTGGAGCTCAGGCTCCAGGCCCGCTCGCTCGGCGCTTCGGCCTGGCAGGAGGCGGCGCTTGTGGTGAAGGAGGCGCGCCGGGGCGTCATGGCGGCGGTCGTGGCCGGGTTCGGCGGCATCATCTCCGAGGTCGGGGCGGTCATGATGGTCGGCGGCAACATCGAAGGCCAGACGCGCGTGATGACCACCGCGATCGTTCTCGAGAGCCGCAAGGGCAACTTCGGCATCGCGCTCGCGCTCGGGTTCATCCTCATCGGCATCGCGTTCGTCATCAACAACGGGCTGACCGCCCTCCAGCATTCGGGAGGGCGGTATGAGCGCTAGGACCCCCGCGTGCACGCGCACCCCCATCATCGTGGGCGAGGACATCGAGGTCAGGTACCATAAGCGGACCGTGCTCGAGGTCGAGCGCTTCGAGCTCTGCAACGGTGAGACGCACGCCATCCTGGGCCCTTCTGGCTCCGGCAAGTCCACGCTGCTCCGCATCCTCGGTCTGCTCGAGAAGCCGGCCCACGGCCATGTGACGCTCGACGGCAGGCCCGTGGAGCCGGGCGACAAGTCCGCGCGCATGATGATGGCGGCCGTCTTCCAGAACCCGTACCTCTTCAAGGGGACCGTGGGCGAGAACGTCGCCTACGGCCTGGCCCTCCGCAAGGTCCCGCGCGAACAACGGGATGAGCGCGTGGCGGCGGCGCTCGAACGCGTGGGCCTGGGCGGGACGCAGAAATCCTCGGCGCTCCAGCTCTCCGGAGGCGAGGCGCAGCGGGTGGCGCTTGCCCGCGCGCTGGTGCTCGAGCCGCGGATCATGCTCCTTGACGAACCGCTCTCATACCTCGATCCGCTCATCAAGCGGCGTCTGGTCACCGACTTCTCGGAGATCCTCTCGGCCGAGGGTGTGACCGCGCTCTACGTCACCCACGACCAGGACGAGGCGATGGTGGTGGCCGACCGGGTCACGATCATCAACGAGGGCCGCGTCGTGCGAAGCGGCGGCGTGGACGAGGTGATGACCCTGCCCACCACCGAGTGGGTCGCGGACTTCATCGGGATGGAGACCGCGCTTCACGGTGGGATCGTGGGCCGTTCGGAAGGCGTGGCCGAGGTGTCTGTGGGCGGCGAGCGGGTCTTCGCGGTGACCGACCTTCCCGTTGGGATCGACGTTCTCGTGGGCATCCGTCCCGAAGACGTGCTGCTCTTCGATGCGGACGTCGATATCCCGCAATCCTCCGCTCGCAACCGCCTCCGCATGCGCGTCGACGGGGTGGAGCGGCGGGGCGGCACCGATAGGATCAGTCTGTCCTCCAACGGGTTCCGCATCGCCGCATCGGTATCACGAGCCTCGGCGCGCGAGATGGGCCTTGAGCCCGGTTCCGAGGTGGTCGCCCTGTTCAAAGCGACCTCGGTCACGGTAGCCTCTGCAGTAGGTGTACCCTCTGGGGTATGATACCTGGGCCGCGTCCACCGGGCGCGACGCTCGCGGGCCGGCACTCGCGATGGAGGTAGGCGTGCCTGAGACAAGTCGAATCCCGGTCACCGCCGCTGTTTTGGCGGGTGGCCGATCCCAGCGGATGGGCGTCGATAAGACGCTCCTGCTCTTTGACGGCGAACCGCTCGTGCGGCGGGTGGCCGAGACGGCCGCCCGTGTTTGCCGTCATGTCGTGGTGGTCACGAACCGGCCGGACACCATCCGGCACGCGGGGCTGGCCGCGTCGGTCGAGGTGCTCGCAGACGAGGTCGCGTACCAGGGGCCTCTCGGCGGGCTCGTCACGGCGCTGGCCAATACCACGGACGAGTGGGTCCTGGCGCTTGCCGCCGACATGCCCTGGCTGGAGCCCTCGGTCATCCGGACGCTATGGGAAGCACGGGACGGCGCCCAGGTGGTGGTCCCGGTGGGCGAGAAGGGCCCCGAGCCGTTACTCGCCCTGTATCACACCAGCTGCCTGTCAGAGGCTCGCCGGGTGCTGGCGTCGGGACGTCGGCGGCTGATGGCCCTGGTACCCGCGGTCAAGACGGTCGAGGTGCCGCTCGAGACGTTCCGTGCGGTCGACCCCGGGCTCAAGAGCATCGTGAACATCAATACGCCCGACGAGTTGCTGGAGTCCCGGGATCTGAGCTCACAGGAGTCGAAGGCTCCGGCGCCCCGGGTGTCCATCATCGAGGTGGGTGCACGAGCATCGCGCGGGATGCCGTCAGAGCGCCCCATCACCGTCTTCCTCAACGACGGCGAGATCGCCACGATGCAGTCATCCCCCGAGGATCTTGCGGGTCTGGGTGTCGGCTTCCTGTTGGCGGAAGGCTTCATCAGCGACCGTGACGCGCTCGAGGGTGTGGACGTCGACCACAAGCGAGGACTCGTCTACGTTCGCTCGCGCGAGGAAGCGCCGCCCGACGTGGCCGAGCGCAAGCGGTACGTGACATCGGGCTGCGGCAAAGGGATCACGTTCGCGTCGGTGGGCCACGCCAGGGGCATCGAGGCCGTGGAGTCCGATGTGCAGGTGGACTCCGAGGTCGTCTATGACCTGGTGGGACAGCTCGCCCGCGCGGCTTCGGCATACCGCGACACCGGCGGCATGCACTCGTGCGGTATCGGACGAGGCCGGGACCTCCTGCTGGTGCGCGAAGACGTGGGGAGGCACAACGCGCTCGACAAGCTGTTCGGCCGGATCTGGCTCGACGGCATCGACACTCGCGACACGGTCCTCCTTACCACCGGTCGTATCAGTTATGAGATGGCGGTCAAGGCCGCCAAGGCCCGCGTTCCCGTGGTCGTCTCCCGCACGGCCGTCACCGACCTTGCCGCAGAGATCGCCGAGAGGGCAGGTCTCACGCTGGTTGGGTATGCACGCGGTGGTAAGCTCGTTGTTTACACGCATCCGAATCGGATCAGAGTCTCGGAAGAAGAGGGTGAGTAGATGATCAGCGTCGAAGAGGCCCAGGGGCAGGTACTCTCCCGCATCTCCCGGCTGGAGCCGGAGCGGGTCGACCTCCTCGCGGCACTCTGGCGCGTGCTGGCCGAGGATGTCGTATCGGACATCGACGTCGCGCCTTTCGACAACTCGGCCATGGACGGGTACGCCGTCCGCCACGCCGACGTCAGGACCGCCTCGGCCGATACGCCGGTCGTCCTTGACGTCGTCGAGCACATACCCGCCGGCGTCTCGCCGCAGGTCACCGTGGTACCGGGCACCGCCTCCCGCATCATGACCGGCGCTCCGATGCCCGCGGGTGCGGATACGGTGGTCATGGTGGAGCGCACCCGGCCCGGTACGCTGGACGGCGGACCCGGCGGATCGGTCGAGATCCTGACCGCCCCGTCGTGCGGTGAGAACGTCCGCACACGCGGCGAGGAGGTCAGAGCCGGCGACTCCGTGTTGCTCACCGGAGAGAAGATCGGACCCGCAGCGATCGGGCTGGCCGCATCGGTCGGTCACGACACCCTGTCGGTGTACCGGAGACCGCGCGTCGCAATCGTCTCCACGGGCGACGAGCTCGTGGATGTGACCGAGAAGCCCGGCCCCGGCAAGATCCGCAACTCCAACTCGTACTCGCTCGCCGCTCAGGTGATCGCCGCAGGCGGAGAGCCGCACATCCTCGGTGTGGCCCGCGATACCGAAGAGCACACGAGGTCCATGCTGGAGCGCGCCCCCGAGTTCGATCTGATGGTTACCACGGGGGGCGTGAGCATGGGCGATTTCGACGTCGTCAAGAAGGTGCTCGAGGAGATCGGCGAACTGGCGTTCTGGAAGGTCGCGATGCGTCCGGGCGGACCCCAGACGTTCGGCGCCATCGGCGAGACCCCCTTCTTCGGGCTGCCGGGCAACCCCACCTCCACGATGGTGGGCTTCGAGATGTTCGTTCGTCCGGCCATCCGCAAGATGGCCGGCTTCAGCGCGCTGCTGCGTCCGCGCTCGATCGCGAGGCTGACGCATGACGTGAAGAAGCGAGCCGAGAAGCGGTACTTCCTGCGCTCGAGGATCACGCGGTCCTCCGACGGGCGTTACTCGGTCACCGTTTCGGGCAATCAGTCCTCCGCGCTGCTCACCTCGATGCATCGTGGCAACTGCCTGATCTCGCTCCCCGAGGGGGAATCGCTTATCAACTCGGGGACCGAGGTCCTCTGTATCCGGCTCGATATGGAAGAGGGAACAGCATGAGCAGCGACAGCCAGAAGTTCAAGGATCCCCGATGGGCCTCGCAGGTCACTGACGAGATGATGGAGGCCGTGAAGGCCAAGGCGCGCGACGGCAAGATAACGTGTCCCGTGCTTCGCAAGTTCGCTGAAGACCAGGGTGTGCCCTACAAGGTGGCAGGCGCCGCCGCCGACGCAGCCGGTCTCCGCGTCCACAACTGCGACCTCGGGTGCTTCTAGCGTGGCCCACAGTGTCGCGATCCCGGTCGTCTCGGTCGTAGGAAAGAGCGACTCGGGCAAGACCACGTTGATGGAGCGGTTGATCCGCGCTCTCACGGAGCGCGGCTACCGCGTCGGCAGTGTCAAACACCACGTGCACGACTTCGACATAGACGTGCCCGGCAAGGACTCCTGGCGTCACGCCAAGGCGGGAGCCGCGGTGACGCTCGTGAGCTCGCCGTCGAAGCTCGGCATGGTGCGGCAGATGGATCATGAAGCGTCCCTGGACGAGCTGCTCGAGCTGGCGCACGACGTGGACATCCTCCTCACCGAGGGGTACCGTCGCGCGGGCGAGGTGCGGATCGAGGTGTCCCGGCGTGCCAGGTCCACCGAACTGGTATGCGAGGCCACCGAGCTCTTCGCGCTGGTGACGGACAACGCGGATCTGCGGCTCGGCTCCGTGCCCGTGTTCGAGATGGACGATGCTGCCGGCCTTGCGGACCTCGTTGAGACCACGTTCCTGAAGGGCGGACCGTATGGCGATCGATAGACACGGGCGCCGCATAGACTACCTGCGCATCAGCGTCACCGACCGGTGCAACCTGCGATGTGTCTACTGCATGCCGCCCGGCGGCATCGAGTGGAAAGCGCACGACGAGATACTGACCTTCGAGGAGATCGAGCGGTTCGCGCGGATCGCCGCGGAAGAAGGCATCAGCAAGATCCGGCTCACCGGAGGCGAGCCGCTGGTGCGGTCGGGGATCGTCGATCACATCAGGCGCCT
>DSAI01000095.1 GCA_011372845.1 Actinomycetota bacterium | reverse complement strand
CAGCCGCATCACGTCCGCCAGGGGCGAAGTCACGCGAGGCCGGAAGGGGTCGCCGTGCCGTACACGAGAGACCGGCTGGGACTGGTTCTGGTGCGTTCGGGTGCGCTCACGCCCGAGGGCCTGGAGCGCGCACTCGAGATCCAGCTGTCCGAGGGCGGGAAGCTCGGGGAAGTGCTCACCCGCAGCGACATCCTCGATGCCGAGGCGATCGCCCGGGCTTTGGCCGAGCAGAAGGGGCTCGAGTACGTGAGCCTTGCCACCTACCCGGTGGACCGCGATGCGGCATCGTACCTTTCGGAACGCGTGGCACGACGGATCCAGGCCGTGCCGATCGGGTTCCGCGATGGCGATGTGGTGCTCGCGATGGCCGATCCCCTCGACATCGAGACGATCGACGACGTGCGGCTACGCACGGGCAGGCAGGTCATCCCCGTCGTCACCACTCCGTCGCAGATCGAGTACGCCATCGACAAGTACGTCACCTCGGCCGACGCGTTCGAGGACCTCACCGACACGATGGCCCAGCAGGAGGAAGAGGACGTCGTGGTGGTTGGCGACGAGGACGTGCCGGTGGTACGCCTCGTGAACCAGTTGATCCGCGAGGCCGCGCACGACCAGGCGAGCGACATCCACATCGAGCCCGGGCCGCATAACGTGCGTGTCCGGTTCCGTGTCGACGGCGTGCTGCATGAGGTCGTCACCGTGCCTGTCACCGCGCGCGCGGGACTGATCAGCCGTGTGAAGGTCATGGCCGAGATGGACATCGCCGAACGGCGGCGTCCGCAGGACGGCCGCATCGGACTCGTGGTGGACGGTCGCGTGATCGATATGCGGGTGGCCACGCTGCCCACCCCGTTCGGCGAGTCGATCGTGATCCGGCTGCTCAACCATGAGGAGCAGCAGCCCACCGTGGAGGACCTCGGCATGCGCGATGAACACCGTGCGCTGCTCGAGCGGTTCCTGTCGCGCCCGTACGGCGAGATCCTGGTCTCCGGTCCCACCGGATCCGGCAAGTCCACCACGCTCTACGCCAGCCTCATGGCGCTCAATAGCGCCGAGCGGAAGATCATCACCATCGAGGACCCCATCGAGTTCCAGATCGAGGGCATCACCCAGATGGCGGTGAACACGCACATCGGTCTCACGTTCGCCGCGCTGCTCCGCACGGTGCTTCGCTCTGACCCCGACGTGGTGATGGTAGGAGAGATCCGCGACGCGGAGACGGCGCAGATCGCCACGCGCGCAGCCCTCACCGGCCACCTCGTGCTCTCGTCGATCCACACCAACGACGCCCCCTCGGCGCTCACGAGGCTCTCGGACATGGAGGTTGCGCCGTTCATCGCATCGAGCGCCCTCATCGGTGTGGTGGCACAGCGGCTCGTGCGGCGCCTCTGCGACGAGTGCAAGGAGTCCAAACGCGTGAGCAAGGCGCTCCTCGCCGGGTACGGTCTCACGTCGGAGGATGTGACGGCCAAGACCGTCTACACGGCGCACGAGGGCGGGTGCGACGCGTGCTTCGGCACCGGCTACCGCGGCAGGACGGGCATCTTCGAGATCATGGAGATGGACGACGAACTCGAGCGCCTGTTCCTCGCCCAGGCGCCGTCGGAGACGATCCGGAGCGCCGCGCTTGCCGCAGGAATGCAAACGCTGCGGCAGGATGCGCTTCACAAGGTCGGCCAGGGTATCACCTCTCTTGACGAGGTCATGCGGGTCATCATCTGAGCGAGCGGAGGCGCAATGGCGACCAACGGCCGCAAGCCCAGGGCGATCGTGCTGGTCCTGGACAGCGTGGGAGCCGGTGAACTGCCGGATGCCGCCGAGTACGGCGACGTGGGCTCCAACACCCTCGGCAACACGGCGCGAGCGGTGGGCGGGCTCTCGATGCCGTATCTGGGAGCGATGGGTCTTGGCAACATCACCGGGATCCAGGGTGTCCCCCCGCTGGAGACGCCGGTGGCGTCGTGGGGCAAGTCGGCCGAGCGGAGCGCCGGCAAAGACACCACCACCGGTCACTGGGAGATGATGGGCCTCGTGCTTGAGCGCCCGTTCCCCACATACCCGGAGGGCTTCCCGCCCGAGGTGATCGACGAGTTCTGCCGGCTCACGGGCTACGAGGGCGTGCTCGGCAACACCGTGGCGAGCGGCACCGTGATCATCAACGAGCTCGGCGACGAGCACATGGCCACCGGGCTCCCGATCGTGTACACCTCGGCAGATTCGGTCTTCCAGATAGCGGCGCACGAGGAGCGTTTCGGGCTGGACGAGCTGTACCGCGTGAGCGAGATCGCGCGCGGGATGCTGGTTGGGGAGCACCACGTGGGGCGCGTGATCGCCCGGCCGTTCGTAGGGCCCGATGAGACGGGCGTGTATACCCGCACGCACCGGCGGCGCGACTACGCGGTGAAGCCGTTCGAGCCCACCGTGCTCGACCTGCTCCAGGACGCGGGTGTGCCGGTCTTTGGCGTGGGCAAGATCGGCGACATCTTCGCCTGGCAGGGGATCACCTCCTCGCCGCACGTCACCGACAACATGGACGGCTTCGACCACCTGCTCGAAGAGGTGCGCCGGACCGAGCAGGGGTTCGTGTTCTGCAACCTGGTGGACTTCGACATGCTCTGGGGGCACCGCAACGACGCGCGCGCGTACGCAGGCGGCCTCGAAGCGGTGGATGCCCGGATGCCCGAACTGCTCGACGCCATGGCCGAGGGCGACCTGCTCATCATCACCGCCGATCACGGCTGCGATCCCACCACCGAGTGGTCCACCGACCACTCCCGCGAGTACACACCGCTGATCGCGAAGGTCAAGGGTGTGGACGCGGGCGTGGACCTCGGCACGAGGAAGACCTTCGCCGACATCGGCGAGACGGTCCTGCACTTCTACGGACTGCAGGACCGCTGCGGCAGGGGCACGTCGTTCCTCGAGGAGGTGCGCGGGGCGTGAAGTCGCTCGAGGAGCTCATCGAGGTCAAGCGCGACGGCGGCACGCACACCGCCGACGAGCTGCAGCGCCTGGTGGACGCCTTCGTCTCGGGTGAGATGCCCGACTACCAGATGGCCGCCTGGCTGATGGCTGCGTTCATCCGCGGACTCGACAGCGAGGAGACCGCCGCGCTCACCGGCGCGATGGCGCGCTCGGGCAGGATGGTCGACCTCTCGGCGGTGCCCGGCATCAAGGTGGACAAGCACTCCACGGGCGGCGTGGGCGATACCACGACGCTCGTGCTGGCCCCGCTCGTTGCGAGCTGTGGCGTACCGGTGGCCAAGATGAGCGGGCGCGGCCTCGGTTTCACCGGCGGCACGCTCGACAAGCTGGAGTCGATCCCCGGGTTCACCGTGACGCTCGAGCCCGACGACTTCCTTCGCCAGGTGCGCGACGTCGGGTGTGCCGTGATCGGGCAGAGCCCCGATGTGGACCCGGCCGACAAGAAGATGTACGCCCTGCGGGATGTCACCGCTACCGTGCCGTCGATCCCGCTGATCGTGGGGTCGATCATCTCCAAGAAGGTGGCGGGCGGCGCGGATGCGATCGTGCTCGATGTGAAGGTGGGCTCCGGCGCGTTCATGAAGACCGAGGCCGAGGCGCGGCAGCTCGCCGCTGAGCTCACCCGCGTGGGGGCCCTGCTGGGCCGCGAGGTGGTCTGCATCCTCACCGACATGGACCAGCCGCTGGGGCGGGCGGTGGGCAACGCGCTGGAGGTCCGCGAGGCGATCGCCACGCTCAAGGGTGAGGGTCCCGCCGATCTCACGGAACTGTGTCTGGTGTTCGGCTCGAAGATGCTCGTGCTCGGCGGCATCGCCGCAGACGAGCGTGTGGCCCGCGACCTGCTGCTCGACTCGATCGCATCCGGCCAGGCTCTCGGCACCTTCCGTGCGTGGATTCACGCGCAGGGCGGTGACGAGCGGGTGGCCGACGACCCGTCGCTGCTCCCTGCGGCCGCGCATGAGCGCGTTGTGACCGCGGCGCGCGCAGGCTGGGTGAGCGGCTTCGACGCCGAGGGCGTGGGCCGCGCGGCGATGGCCGCGGGCGCGGGCAGGGCGCGCAAGGAAGACGCGATCGACCCCGCTGCGGGCGTGCTGTTGGCCGTGAAGACCGGCGACCGCGTGGAGGAAGGCGATCCGCTCGGCGCGATCCACTCCTCGGACGCAGCGCTGCTCGATGAGGCCGAGGCGCGTCTGCGCGGAGCGGTCTTCCTCGGCGATGAAGAGGTCGAGCCGCCCCCGCTGTTCCTCGAGGTGTAACGCTATGAGCGTGCGCAGGGTGCGCCAGTCGGCTCCGGTCACCGGCATCGCGGTGGGTCACGCCAACCCCGACTTCGACGCGTACGCAGCGATGGTGGCCGCCACGAAACTGTACGAAGGCACGCGTGCGGTCTACCTGGGCAGCCAGAACGCCAACGTGCGCGAGTTCCACAACCTGCACGAGGAGTTCGTGCCGTTCGTGGACCTGGGGGCGCTGGACTTCGACGTGGTGGAGCGCGTGATCATGGTGGACACACGGGAGGCGGATCGGATCGGGGAGATCGGCTCGGTGGTCACGCGCCCGGGTGTGGAGGTGATCGTCTACGACCACCATCCGCGGCAGCCGGGCGACGTGGTGCCCGCCGAGGACCACTCGATGATGGTTGGCGCCACGACGTCGATCCTCACGCACGAGATCCACGACCGCGGGATCGCCCTCACGCCGCTTGAGGCGAGCGTGCTGTTGCTGGGCATCCACGAGGACACCGGCTCCCTCACGTATCCCGGCACCACCGCGTACGACGTGGAGGCGGTGGCCTTCCTGATGCAGGCGGGCGCGGAGATCGACGTGCTCAACCAGTTCCTCGCGCGGTCGCTCACCACCGAGCAGCGAGCGATGCTCGAGCAGCTGGTGGACTCGCTCGAGACCTGGGAGGTCAACGGCCAGGAGATCGCCGTGAGCGCGGCGCGCTCGGAGGAGTATGTCGACTCGGCGGCGGTGCTCACCCACTACATCGTGGAGGACCTCGGCTACCGTGTGGCGGTGGCGCTCATCGAGATGCCCGAGCGGTTGCAGGTGGTGGGCAGGAGCAGGATCCCCAGCGTGGATATGGCCGCCGTGCTGAAGCATCTCGACGGCGGCGGCCACCCGCAGGCGGCCTCGGCGGCGCTGCGCAGCGGGACGATCGCGGAGGCCCGCGAGCGGCTGCGCGATGCGCTCACGATGGAGGTCGTGCCCCCGCTCACGGCCGAGGAGATCGCGTCATCGCCGGTTCGCTGGGTCCCGCCCGACACGCCGATGGATGAGGCGGGCCGGATCATGGCCACCTGGGGGCACAGCGGCTTGCCGGTGCTCGAGGACGGGCGGCTGGTGGGGCTCGTGACCCGGAAGGACGTGGACAAGGCCGCACGGCATGGCCTGGGGCATGCGCCGGCCACCGGCTTCATGGCGCGGCATCCCGTGACCGTGACGCCCGACACCGACCTGTCGGAACTCGAGCGGTTGCTCGTGCGCACCGGCATCGGGCGGCTGCCCGTGGTGGACGGCGAGGAGGTCGTTGGCATCGTCACCCGCAAGGACCTCCTGCGGGCGCAGCAT
>DSAI01000034.1 GCA_011372845.1 Actinomycetota bacterium | reverse complement strand
TCACCGTCGTACCCGAAGTTCACGGGTACCACGTACGGCTGCCCGCCTTCGATCAGGCCGAGCCGGCAAACCGCCGCACGGCGCAGGAGCGCCTCGCACTCCTCCGCGGGCATACGGTGGTCTTCCCGTCTCATCCGTCCTCCTGCCTGCCTACGGCTGTGCCGGAACCGCTGCCTACAGCCGCACCGGCACTCCCGCCGCGGCCATCGCTTCTTTCACCTCGCGGACGCTGAACTCGCCGAAGTGGAAAACGCTCGCTGCCAGCACGGCGTCCGCGTCGGCCTCCACCACCACCTCGGCGAAGTGGTCGAGCACACCGGCGCCGCCGCTCGCGATCACCGGGATGCTCACGCGTGAGGTGATCGCACGGGTCAGGGCGAGATCGAACCCGTCCTTGGTGCCGTCGCGGTCCATGCTGGTAAGGAGGACCTCCCCCGCACCGCGGCGCTCGACCTCCTCGGCCCATGCCACCGCGTCGATCCCGGTGTTGGTGCGGCCGCCGGCCACGAAGACCTCCCACCGCTCCGGGCGGGAGCCAGGGACACGACGCGCGTCGATCGCCACCACGATGCACTGTGACCCGTACACGCCCGCAGTGGAGGTGATCAGCGAGGGATCCGCCACTGCCGCCGAGTTGATCGCCGTCTTGTCCGCCCCCGCCGACAGCATCGCCCGGATGTCCGCGGCCGAGCGCATCCCCCCGCCGACGGTGTGCGGAATGAACACCTGCTCGGCGGTGCGCGCGGCCACCTCGAGCATCGACGGGCGCTCCTCGTGCGTGGCGGTGATGTCCAGGAACACGACCTCGTCGGCACCCTCCCGATCGTAGATCGCGGCGAGCTCCACGGGATCGCCCGCGTCGCGCAGGTCGACGAAGTTCACGCCTTTGACGACGCGGCCCTCATGGACGTCGAGGCAGGGTATGACGCGCTTGGTAAGCATCACGCCTCCCCGCGAGCGATGGCAAGCGCCCCTGAGAGATCGATCGTGCCCTCGTAGAGCGCACGGCCGATGATGACGCCCTCTGCAACCGCATCGCCGAGGGCCACGACCGCACGCACGTCATCGGATGTCGACATGCCGCCGCTCATTACCACCGGGAAGCCCGCCTGAGCCGCCACCGTGCGATAGGCATCCGCGTTGATGCCGGTGCCCATACCGTCGCGGCTGATGTCGGTGTACACGAGGTGCCGTATGCCGCGTCCCGTGAGCTCGGCCACGAGTTCGGCCGATGGCACGCCGGTGCCTTCCCGCCAGCCGGCGATCTTGACCTCGCCATCGCGCGCGTCCACACCAGCCACCACCGCGTCGCCGAACTCCGTGACCGCATCCGTCACGAACTGCTCGTCGGTCACGAGCTTGGTGCCGAGGACCATGCGCCTCGCCCCTGCATCCGCAAGGCGACGCATCGTATCCAGCGTGCGGATCCCGCCGCCGGTCTGCACGGCGAGCCCCGTCTCGCGCGCTATGCGCTCCACCACCGCGATGTTGCCCGGTACGCCGTCCCGCGCCCCATCCAGGTCCACCACATGCACCCACTCCGCGCCCTTCTCGGCGAACGAGCGGGCCTGGGCGACCGGGTCGTCGTTGTAGACGGTCACCGCGTCGTAGCGCCCCTGAGCGAGCCTCACCGCGCGCCCGTCCAGGATGTCTATGGCCGGGAACACGATCATCCGCGCACACGCTCCTCCACGATCTCGCCGAAGTTGCCGAGCAGACGCAACCCCATCGTCGACGACTTCTCCGGATGGAACTGCACCGCATACACGTCGCCCCGGCCCACGGCGGCTGTGAACGTGATCCCGTGCGTGGCGGCGCCGATCGTCCACGACGGGTCGTCGGGCCGCAGATGGTACGAGTGCACGAAGTAGAACGCTGTACCCTCGGGGATGCCGCTGAACAGGCGGCTCTCCCGCGGATACGACACGGTGTTCCAGCCGATGTGCGGGACCTTCACGCCGCCCGGGAGCCGCTCACAGGCGCCGGGCACCAACCCAAGGCCTTCCCACTCCCCGTCCTCGAGTCCCACGGTGGCCAGCAGCTGCATCCCCAGACATATGCCGAGGAACGGCACGCCCGCCGCGATCCGCTCGAGCAACACCTCGCGCAGCCCGCTGTCGCGCAACGTGGCGGCCGCATCGCGGAACGCGCCCACGCCGGGCAGGACGATGCCGTCAGCCGAGGCGACCACCGCGGGATTCGATGTCACCACGATGTCAGCGACGCCCGCGTGCGCGAAGCCCTTCTGCACGCTCCGCAGGTTCCCCATCCCGTAGTCGACGATAGCGATCATCGGCAGCCTCCGGTGGAGTCCCGAGTCAGGCAGGGGTCCATGCTCAGACAGTCCTCGCCGGGGGTCCGCGGCGCCTGCGGACGTTTCGCGTCCTCGGCACCTTCCCCGGCTGCGGAACTGCGCGCGTGATCCCTGCCTGACTCGGGACTCACAGCGACTCCTTGGTGGACGGCACACCGGTAACACGGGGGTCGATCTCCACGGCTTCGCGCAAGGCGCGCGCGAGCGCCTTGAAGGCGGCCTCGATGATGTGGTGCGCGTTCTCACCGGCGAACGCCATCACGTGCACGGTGATGCCCGCGTTGGCCGCGAGCGCGATCATGAACTCCTTGGCGAGCGTGGTGTCGAACGTCCCGATGATCTCGATGGGCACCTCCACGTCGTAGTGCAGCTGCCCTCTGCCGGAGATGTCGATGGCGGCGAGCACCATCGCCTCGTCCATCGGCACGAACGCCGATCCGAACCGGCGGATACCCGCGCGGTCGCCGAGCGCCGTGTCGATGGCCTGGCCGAGGCAGATGCCCACATCCTCCACGGTGTGATGCGCATCCACCGCCAAATCGCCCACGGCGTCCACCTCGAGGTCGAACAGCCCGTGACGCCCGAATGCGTCCAGCATGTGGTCGAAGAACGGCACGCCGGTGGCAACACTGGTGGCGCCTTCGCCGTCGAGCGACACGGTGACACCGATGTCGGTCTCCGAGGTCGATCGCCGGATCGTCGCTGTGCGTGTCATACCACTCACCGATCCTGTTCCAAATGCCTGTTGGCGGTCGCGTTCACCCCGAAGTGCCGTGATGCGTGCTTGCGGGCAAGGATCTCGTCCATCGCCTGGAGGAAGCGATCCACCTCCTCCTCAGTGCCCACCGTGATCCGGAGACAGTCCTCCAGACCCGGCGTGCGGGAGAAATCGCGAACCAGTATCGAGTGGTCGTGCAGTAGATCGCGCCAGATGGCCGCCGCCTGGTCCACGCGGAAGAGCACGAAGTTCGCCTCCGAGGGGAACACAGCCACCTCAGACATCTGGGCGAGTCCGTGCACGAGACGGTCGCGGTTGCGCATCGTCTCCCGCACGCCTGCCTCGAACACCATGCGCTCCCTGAATGCCAGCGAAGCGGCGATCTGCGTGAACCGGTTCACCGAATACGGTTGCCGGACCTTGGTGAGCTCGCGGATGACATCGGCCTGGGCGAGAAGGTATCCCGCACGCAGCCCGGCAAGCGAGAACGCCTTCGAGAACGTGCGCAGGATGACGAGGTTGGGATGACGCTCCATGTGCGGGCGCATCGTCTGCCGGCTGAACTCGAAATACGCCTCGTCCACGAGCACCATCGCGTCGGTGGCGTTGAGCAACTCGATCAGCAGGGTCTCGGCGGTCATCGTGCCTGTTGGGTTGTTGGGATTCGAGACCACCACGATATCCGGGTCCTGGTCGGCCACGGCCGCAAGGAGCGACTCGCCGTCGACCTCGAACTCCGCGTTGCGCGGAACCTCGACCACCCGTGTGCCGGTGACCCGCGCGTCGATCTCGTACATCGCGAACGTCGGCGGCATGTCGACGAGCTTCCTGCCAGGGCCTCCCCAGGCGAGGATGATGTCGAGGATGATCTCATCGCCGCCGTTGCCCACCAGCACGTTGGCCGCATCGAGTCCGTTCGCCTGCGCGATCAACTCACGGAGCCGTGTAGCCAGCGGATCGGGGTACCGGTTGAACGGGATGTCGAACCGCACGCGGTCGGCTAGCTTCTCAAGCACCTCCCCCGGAAGGTTCCGGGGATTCTCATTGGCCGAGAGGTTGATCTCCGCGCGGACGTCCTTGGCGTCATAGGCCACGAGATCGGCAAGCTCCGCACGCGGTGGGCGAAGGCGGTCCATCACGACTCATCCTCCACCCCGAAGACGGCCGCCAGGCGCAGGCCCACGGCAGCGGCGTGCGCCTCAAGCCCCTCGGCCTCGGCGATGGTCATGATCGTGGCGCCGTCGGCCTCGAGCGCCTGGAGCGAGTAGCTGAGAACCGACGACTTCTTCACGAAGTCGTCGACGGACAGCGGCGACGAGAACCGCGCCGTGCCGCCCGTGGGCAGCACGTGGTTGGGACCGGCCACGTAGTCTCCCACGCTCTCCGGCGTCCACGGGCCGAGGAAGATCGCTCCCGCGTTCCTGATCGAGCCGAGCAGCTCGAACGGCTCGGCCATCTGCACCTCGAGATGCTCCGGCGCGATCGTGTTCGCCGCATCCAGCGCCACGTCGATGTCGGGGCAGACGATGACGACGCCGTTGTCGGTGAGTGAGCGCTCGATCACGTCCGCCCGCGACGACGCGGCGAGAAGCTCCCTCAGGGCGAGTTCGACGCGCCCCGGCAGGTCCTCGTCGGTGGTGACCAGGTAGGTGGCGGCACGGGGATCGTGCTCCGCCTGCGCCATCAGGTCGATGGCCACGAACATCGGCTCGGCGGTCTCATCGGCGAGTATGAGCACTTCCGACGGGCCAGCGAGCATGTCTATCCCCACATCGCCCATCACGAGCTTCTTGGCTGCGGTCACATACGCGTTGCCCGGCCCCGTGATCTTGTCCACCCGCGGGATCGACGCCGTTCCGTACGCCAGTGCGGCGACCGCCTGCGCGCCGCCGACCTTGTAGATCTCGGTGAGGCCCGCCTCGGCGGCGGCAGCCAGCGTGTACGGGTTCACCCGGCCATCGGCGTCGGGCGGCACGACCATCGCGATCTCCTCCACGCCGGCCACGATCGCGGGAATCGCGTTCATGAGCACCGAAGAGGGGTAGCATGCCCGCCCTCCGGGCACGTAGATGCCCACGCGTGCGATCGGGTTGATCTGCTGGCCGAGCAGCACGCCGCCCTCCACGGTGGTGAACCAGCTCTGACGCACCTCGCGCTGGTGGAAGTCCTCGATCGCCAGGGCGGCCGTCGCGATGGCGGTACGGAACTCGTCGCCCACCTCGGCCACGGCGGCCTCGATCTCATCGTCGCTCACGCGGAGGTCGGTGAGCTCGGCCTTGTCGAACTGCGCCGTGTACTCGCGCAGCGCTTCGTCTCCCCGTCGACGCACGTCGTCGATGATGCGCTGCGCGACGCCGAGGACCTCGATGTCGATGCCGCCTGTCCGTGGCACGTCGGCCGGATCGAGCCAGCGGCCACGCTCCAGGTCGATGCGACGCATCATCACGATCATCCTCTCCTAGTAGGCGCCGGATGCCGCGGCAAGGGCCGTGGCGAGGCCGGTCACGCGTTCACTGTCGGTCTTGAGGCTCACCGGGTTGGCCACGAACCGTGCCG
>DSAI01000191.1 GCA_011372845.1 Actinomycetota bacterium | reverse complement strand
GGTTCGAGGGCGTGGTCGGCGCCGGCTGGATCGACGGTATCCCTGGACGTCGAGCGACAGGTGCTGCCCGGAGACAGGGTGTTCCGGGTTGCCAATGCAACGCTTCTCGACGCGGCCCGGCGAACGTACGGCCAGGGAGCCACGACCGATCGGAACGCGGTTCCCGTGGATATCCGCGTGAAGGCGCGCATAGGGGAACCGCTGTCGGTGACCGTTTCGGCTGCAGGGCATGCCGCCGACGCAGAAGGGGAGCCGGTCGAGGCGGCGCGCACCAAGGCGATCGGCATGGACGAGATTGTGGAACATGTGGGCCGCATGGGCGGTTCCGGGTATCGTCCCGGGCGTTGGGAGATCGATCTGGAGGCCGGTGCGGGGATGGGGTACTCCAAGCTTCACGCGGCGAGGCGTGAGGCCCTCGGCAAGCTCGATGAGGCGCGTCTCGGGCCGTGGGCCCACCGTTCGCGCAGCCATCCCGTTCCGCCATCGCTCCCGGGTGCGCGTAGGCACGGTGCGGGCACCAGTGTCCCGCTCGTGGTTGCCACGGCATGGGACGCGGCCACCGCCGCCGCATGTGTCGAGGCGGGCGCGGACAGGGTGTGGCTGCGCGTCCACGCCGGGCAGACGCCGGACGATCTTCCCCCGCGGATCCACCCGCTGCTTCCGCGCGTGGTGTGGCCGGATGAGATGCCATGGGCCTTAGACATGGCCGCCGGCGGGCCGTTCCTCACCGGCAATCTGGGGCCTCTCGGCGCACACGGGCCTATTGCGCCCGTCGAGGCCGACTGGCCGCTCAACACGGTGAACGCGTACTCGGTGGAGGCCTTGGGTCGTCTTGGAGCGAGCCTGGTGTGGGCGTCTCCGGAGCTCAGCGGGCGTCAGCTTGCCGAAGTGGCAGCATCCTCGACCGTACCCGTCGGCGCGCTCGTGTGGGGACGCATCGAGCTGATGGTGGCCGAGCAGTGCGTGCTGATGGCTGCGGGGTCATGCGGCCGGAAATGCGGCACGTGCGCGCGACGCGCTGGATGGTGGCGCCTCCGCGACCAGAAAGGGTACGAGTTCCCGGTGACCACCGATCCGTCTGGCAGGTCGCACATCATGAACTCCGTGACACTCGACCTGTCCCGGGCGCTGGATGAGGTCGTCGCGGCGGGTGTCGCAGCCGTCCGTCTGGACTTCAGCGACGAAGGCGCACAGCGCGCCGCGGAGGTGGTGCGGACGTTCACGTCGGTCGTGGCGTCTGTGGTGTCCGGGGCCGCCGCGCCCGGTGAGGCTCTCATCACGCCGGCGACGAGCGGGCACTTCTACCGCGGTCTCCGTTAGTGGGCCATAAGGGACGCCGCCGACTAAGGCTTGACCTCTATCTCGAGTGGATTACTCGAAACCAGGCCGGTGTCATCCGTCACCCAGAGCGTGACGGTATACGTGCCCACGCTCTCGAATGTGTAGGTCGCCGTCTCGCCCTCGGCGTTCGCATCCGGGCCGGGTCCGAACTCCCAGTACCACTTCACGATCTCGCCGTCGGGGTCGCTGGATCCGGTCCCGTCGAACTCGACCGGTTCGCCAACGCGGATATCCTCGGGCAGGTATGTGAAGGACGCCACCGGTGGCTCGGTCTTGGGCGGTCCCGAGGACACGATGATGCCGATGGTCGATCCCGGCGGCACCTGCTCGCCGTACCTGGGTGACTGGTCGGCCACCATGCCCGCCGGTACGCCCGCGACCGGCTGCCCCTCCACCTGGGCGATGAGCCCCAGCTCGGTGAGGGTCGCCAACGCGTCCACCTTCTGGGTCCCGATGAGGTTGGGCACGTCCACCACCTCGGGTTCGGCATGGAGCTCGCACTCGGCGGGGAGCGACTCGGCGAGGAAGATCGCCGACCCGGTCTCCGGGCAGTGCTCGGCCGCCAACATGCCCGTCTCGAGGCAGATGGTCGCCGAGGTGACGCCTCGGGGCCGTGCGAAGTCCATGGCCTCCACGTCCGCGAGCGCCGTCTTCATGAAGCCGGCCCATATCTGCGCGGGGAAGGATCCGCCGGTGACCTTCCTCCCGTGGACGTTCGTCATCTCTATTTGTCCTTCGGTGTACCCGATCCACACGGCGGTGGAAAGCTGTGGAGTGTATCCCACGAACCAGGCGTCGCGGTACTCCTGCGTGGTGCCGGTCTTGCCCGCCGCGGGGCGGCCGATTTTCGCGGCCGTGCCGGTCCCGCGCGAGATGACGCCCTTGAGCAGGTCCGTCGTCACGTACGCCACGGCTGGCGAGATGACCTCTGTCCCGGTGGTCGGGGCCTCGAAGAGCACCTCGCCATCGATCGATGTGACGCGGGTGATCCCGTGTGCGGGAACGTGGACGCCGGCGTTGGCAAGCGTGCCGTACGCCGAGGCCATCTCGAGCGGGGTCACTTCCTGCGCGCCGAGCGCGATCGATGGTACGGCCTTGATCGGCGTTTCGATGCCCATGCTCTTAGCCGTCTCGGCGACATTATCGGCGCCTACGGCCAGGATGAGTTGCGCATAGACGGAGTTGATGGACTTTTCGGTGGCGACGCGGAGACGCATGGGCCCGCCGCCCGAGTAGCCTGAGACCTTCCATGTCTGCCCACCCGGTATCGCAAACGAGCCCGCCGAACTCTCGTATGTCTGCTCGGGAGAGATGCCCTCCTGGAGCGCCGTGACCAGCACGAACGGCTTGAACGACGAGCCTGGCTGACGTTTGCCCTGCACCGCCACGTTGAACTGCTGGGTGTCGAAGTCCTTGCCGCCCACGAGCGCCACGACCTCACCGGTGCGCGGATCGAGCGACACGAGCGCCGCCGAGGGATCGTCCGGCTGGTCCAGCACAGACGCGATGGCCTCCTCGGCGGCGGCCTGAGCGGCCGGGTCGAGGGTCGTCTCCACGTGCAGTCCGCCCTTGTACACGGCGTCAGGCCCGTGCTCATCGATCAGGGTCTGCTTGACCCATTCCACGAAGTACGGGGCGATGGTGGCCGTGGGGGCAGGGGCCGCCAGGGTGAACGGCTCGGCTACCGCCGCGTCATGGGTGGCCTGATCGAGATAGCCGAGGGAGAGCATCTGCCCGAGGACCGTATCGCGGCGCGCCTTGGCCGCCTCCGGGTCGATACGCGGAGAGTACCCGCCCGGCGACCTGAGCAGCCCCCCGATCATCGCGCACTCGGCTGTCGTCAGGTCGCTCACGTCCTTACCGAAGTACGTGACCGCCGCGGCCTGCACACCGTACGCGCCATGTCCGAAGTAGATCGTGTTGAGGTACTTCTCGAGTATCTCGTCCTTCGTGAACTGAGATTCGAGCTGGTATGCGAGAATCGCTTCCTTGACCTTCCGCGCGAGCGTGTCCTCGCGTTCGATAAGCGTGTTGACCACGTACTGCTGAGTGATCGTGGAGCCGCCGTGGTGCTTGCCTTGTGTGACGTTCACCCACAGGGCGCGCGCAATGCCCCAGGGGTCCACGCCCTCATGTTCGTAGAATCGCTGGTCTTCGGTCGATATGATCGCCTGACGGAGCTGCACCGGTATGCTCGCGAGCGGCACGTACGTGCGGTTCTGCTCCGCGTGCAGCTCCACAAGCACGTCGCCGTTGCGATCGTAGATCACACTGGTCTCCGCAAGCGGCTCAGTGGTGCCCGAAAGGTCTGGAAGATCCTCGGTGAGGCGTTCGTATGCGATACAACCCGCGATGCCCCCGGCCAGCAGCATCACCAGGAAGACCAGGAGGCCGGTGCGCCACACGACACGCCATATCCGGCGGCCCCTGGACAGCGGCTTCCGGACGCGGCCCCGTTCCGCGGCAGGTCGCGGACGCCCCGAGCCAGCCTGCTGGCGTGGCGTCTGGGCTTCGCGCGTCTTCCGCCCTGCCGAAGGGGGCTGCGTGCGACGCGTGGTAGACGAACGGTTCGCGTCGGCCCTCGCGCGCCTCTTCGAGGGTGGCGTACGCTTCACGCCGCCGGCTGATGCCCCTGCGGCTTTCTTGCGGGGCTGGGGGCGTGGCCGTGGCCGTGGCCGTGGCCGTGGCCTCTGGTCGTCGTATGCGCTCATGGTCGTGTGTCCTCGTGGTCTTCAGAGAGAGCGGCCTCCGGATGCGGTACGGGCATACTGTACCGCACGAAGGCCAGCGGGCTGGTTGCATCATGCTAGTATGACCTGCAATCAGCGGGCCACACCACCGCACAGCCGTGCCGTTTCGGTAACGGGCCGGATTCGAGAGGATGCGTGATCGGGTACCGTGCGTGCCGTAGAGGAGCAGATGAGGACCATCGCGAGCGGTGCCGCCGACATCGTGCCGGCGCAGGCCCTCGCTACCAAACTGGAGAGCGGTCGGCAACTCGTTGTGAAGCTCGGCGTGGACCCCACCGCCCCAGACCTGCATCTCGGCCACGCGGTGCCACTGCGCAAGCTGCGCCAGTTCCAGGACCTCGGCCACACGGTCGTGTTGATCATCGGCGACTTCACCGCGCTGATCGGTGACCCGTCGGGCCGCAGCACCACGAGGCCCGCACTCACTCCTGAACAGATCGAAGAGAACGCTGCCACATATATAGAGCAGGCGTTCAAGGTCCTCGACCCGGACAAGACCACGATGCGCCGCAACTCCGAGTGGTTGGCGCCGCTCGGTTTCGCCGACGTCCTTCGCCTCACGAGCCAGTTCACCGTCGCCCGAATCATGGAGCGCGACGACTTCCAGAAGCGCTACCGCGAGGGCGTGGGCATCTCGCTCCACGAGCTGCTCTACCCGATGGCTCAGGCATACGACTCGGTCGCGATCCGGGCCGACGTGGAACTCGGAGGCACCGATCAGCTGTTCAACCTGCTTGCAGGTCGTGAGCTCATGGAGAAGATGGGCCTCGAGCCGCAAGTATGTCTGACGCTCCCGTTACTGGAAGGCACCGACGGGGTGCAGAAGATGAGCAAGAGCTACGGCAACTACATCGGCCTGACCGATGCGGCGGACGAGATGTTCGGCAAGGTCATGTCGATCCCCGATGAGCTGATGGTCAAGTACTACAGGCTTTGCACGGGACTGCCAGTGGATGAGATTGACTCGCTCGAGGCCGGTCTGGCGGCGGGCGACGTGCACCCTAACGAGATGAAGCGCCGGCTGGCGCGTGAGATCGTGGCGCTGTACCACGACGAGGGAGCGGCCCACGGCTCAGAGGCTGCGTTCGATGCGATCTTCAAGCGCCATGAGATACCCGACGATGCTCGTGTGGTCCATGTGGAGCACGGAGAGACGGTCCATCTCCCTGCGGTGATCAAACTGGCCGCGCTCGCGCCCACCACATCGGAGGCGCGTAGGCTTATCGTTGCCGGAGCTGTGCGTATCGATGGCGTTGCCGTCGATCTTCCGGACGGGGTCTTCGATGTGCCGTGGTCCAGCCTGGAAGGAAGGGTCTTGCAGGTCGGCAAGCGTCGTTTCGCCAGGATACAGGCGTGAATGACCGGTAGGATCGAGAATAGTCACGATTCATCCCTGGAAGCATCTCAAACTGAGACATCAGGCTGCTTCGGCGAACCGTGATCCCCAGTGGTCGTTCCACTTACTGTTGTAGCGCAGTACCTTCAGCTTGACCATCCCTTGAGCGCCTGGCTTG
>DSAI01000162.1 GCA_011372845.1 Actinomycetota bacterium | reverse complement strand
GGGCTTCATACACCACTTGACGGGACGTGGCCCATATCCGGGGCTGGATTCATTGGTACCAAAGCGTTACAATCCCCCAACCAACCAGATAGCGGTGCTATCTCGATAGGCAAGGGGGTACGTTATGTGGCATGAGCGGACACGCAAGGCGCTTGCGCTGCTGCTCACGGCCGCTCTCGCGCTCAGCATGTTCGGCCTTTCAGGCTGTGCTGCCGAGGATGAGGGCGACGGCGACGGCGGGCAGGACACCACCACCGGTGGCGAGGTCGAGACGATCAAGATCGGCGTCCAGACCGCACTTACTGGGCCGCTGCCGGACTACGGCGCTGCGGCGAAGAACGGCGTCGAGCTCGCGCTCGAGGACTTCGGCACCTTCGAGATGGACGGCACCACCTACAAGGTCGAGCTCGTCATCCTTGACGACAAGGCCGAGCCTGCCGAGTCGGCGGTCGTGGCGCAGACCATGGTCGACGAGGGTGTCGTGGGCGTGATCGGCAGCCTGACCACGGGTGCCACGCTCTCGGCGATTCCGATCTATTACGAGAATCGGATCCCGCAGATCAGCGGTTCGGTCACCGGGCCTGCGGCCAACGAGACCGGTACCGACACGTTCCATCGCACCTGCTGGAACGACGCCATCCAGGGCGAGGCCCTCGCGGTCTGGGCCATGGAGCTTGGCGCCGAGAAGGTCGTGCTGATGGACGATAACGGCGCGTACGCCGTGGGGCTTGCCGACGTGGCCGAGGCCACGCTCCAGGCCGAGGGCGTGGAGACGCTGCGCCAGAACTGCCAGTCGGGCGACAAGGACCTGTCGGCCCAGGTGGCCAACGTCAAGGAGTTCGCTCCCGACGCTATCATCTTCACCGGGTACCACCCGGAGGCGGGCCTCATGCGCAAGCAGATGGTCGAGGCCGGTCTTGGTGACGTGATCTTCATGGGCGGCGACGGCATCCGTTCGGCCGAGTTCGTGGCCGAGTCGGGCGGCGAAGAGAACGCCGAGGGTTGCCTCGCCACCTTCGGCGGCTTCCCCGAGGAGCAGCAGCCTGGTTACGCCGCATTCGCCGAGAAGTACACGGCGGCGTACGGCGAGGAAGTCGGCCCGTACGCGCAGAACAACTACGACGCGTTCGGCGCGCTGATCGCCGCTATCAAGCAGGCGGGCTCCACCGACACCGAGGACGTCATCGCGGCGCTCCAGGGCCTCACTTATGAGGGCGTCACCGGTACGTTCGGGTTCGCCACCGAGGCGAGCGGGGCAGTCGCCAAGGGCGACATCGTGGTCGAGGGTCTGACCCCGTCGAACGTTCCGCGGTACAAGGTCGAGGCGGGCAACTGGGTCTCCGCTCAGTAGCACTGCTACGGATCGTATGAGTGGCCGGAGGGCGTAGGAAGTCTCCTACGCCCTCCGCGTAAGCCCGGAGCTTTTCGAAGAAGTCGGCGTGCATTGATGCACGGACTGTGTGAATAGTGCAGAATGCACGGCACAGGGCAGGGCGGCACATCTCACTGGCAAGGAGCACCGCGTGAGCCTTGATCACATCGTAAGCGTGACCATAGGCGGTCTCACCGTAGGCATGATCTACGCGCTGATCGCGCTCGGCTACACGATGGTCTATGGCGTGCTGAAATTCATCAACTTCGCCCATGGCGAGGTGTTCACCGTGGGCGGCTATGTGGCGGCGTTCACACTGCTAGCCGTCGGTGTCGATGCGGACAGTTCACCGCTGATGCTTGCCGGCGCTCTGGTGGCTGCTCTCGCGGTCGCCGTCCTGGTTCCCATGGTGCTCGGCTTCGTCATCGAGCGCATAGCATACCGGCCGCTGAGAGGGCGGTCGCGGATCATCCCGCTTCTTTCGGCCATCGGTGTCTCAATCGCTCTTCAGCAGCTGATCATCCTCATCTTCGGCTCCAAGCCGGTGACCATCCCCACACTCGAGTTGTCCTCGGCGTCTGTGGGTCTGTTCGGCGTGAGGATCCGCGTGCTCGCTCTGGTGATCATCGCGGTCTCGGCGCTGCTGATGGTGGGCCTCACCTACCTTGTGAAGTCCACACGCATCGGCAAGGCGATGCGTGCGACATCCCAGGACATGGAAGCCGCCGAGATGATGGGCATCGACACCAACCGGACCATCGCCTTCACGTTCCTCGTGGGCTCCGCGCTCGCAGGTATCGGTGGCCTCCTCGTGGTGATGTACTACGGCTCGCTCAAGTACGACGCGGGCTTCCTGTACGGGCTCAAGGCGTTCACCGCCGCCGTGCTTGGCGGTATCGGAAACATCCCCGGGGCGGTCGTGGGAGCGATCGTGCTCGGCATGACCGAGACCTACGGCGTGAGCGTCGACCTCGGCTTCCTCGCGTGGTTCGTGTTGGCCGGCCTGGTGCTCGGCCTGTACGTGCAGATGGTGCATGTGCCGCGCCAGCGGGTCGGGCACATCTCTCCGGACCGCCGTACGCCTGAGTACGAGCAGAGCATCGTGAACGTGTACCGCCTCACGCCGTACCACGGCGTGCGCGTTCTCATGGCTGAGCGCACGGACGCGCTGCTCTCGGTGTCGGCCGCCCACGCCATGCGGCTCATGATGGGCAACGTGTTCCTGGCCGCTGTGGCGGCGTACATGTTCGTGAACGCCTCGGCGCGCATCGACACGCGGTGGCAGCCGGTGATCGCTTTCGCGGTGCTCATGGTCATCCTCATGTTCCGGCCGTCGGGCATCCTCGGCGAAGCAATCACGGAGAAGGTGTAGCCGATGACCGCCAAGACGATGACACGGGATGGCAGGTCGGGCCTTCATGACGCGCTCTCCAGGTTGCCCGGCTGGGTCTGGTGGGCGCTGGCGATCGTGATCGCGGGGGTCTTCCCGCTGCTGAACGTGGCGGGACTCGTGGAGACGGCATGGCTGCGAGTGGGCGTGATCTCGCTGATCTTCGTGATGCTGTCGCTCGGTCTCAACATCGTGATGGGCGAGACCGGGCTCCTCAATCTCGGCTACATCGCGTTCTTCGCGTTCGGCGCCTACACGACAGCGCTGCTCTCGTCGCCCAAGTTCGGCCTCCAGTGGCCGTTCCTGGCGGTGCTCGCCCTGAGCGCGCTGGTCGCCATGGTGGCAGGATTCTTGATCAGTGTGCCCACGCTCCGCCTGCGCGGTGACTATCTCGCCATCGTGACGTTGGCCTTCGGCGAGATCGTGCGGCTCACGATCACCAACCTGGTGCCGCTGACCAACGGCCCCAACGGCATCACGGGCATCTATCCGCCTGCGCTGTCCTCCTCGGCCGATCGTGGCGCCGGGGGGCTCGCCGCCTGGCTCGTGATCGACAAGCCTGTGGAGTACTACTACCTCGTGTTGGTGTGCGTGATCGTGCTGGCAGTGCTGCTCACCAACCTCAAGAACTCAAGAATCGGCCGGGCGTGGAACGCGCTCCGGGAAGACGAGCTCGCCGCCGTCTCGGCAGGCATCACCGCCTCGCGCGCCAAGATGCTCGCTGTGGTGCTCTCGGCCGGCATCGCCGGGTTCGCCGGTTCGCTCTTCGCCTACTACAGCAACGTCATCAGCCCCGAGTCGTTCCTCTTCATGCAGTCGGTCATCGTTGTGTGCATGGTCGTCCTCGGCGGCATGGGCTCGATCCCCGGCGTGGTCATCGGCGCGATCGTGCTGCAGGCGCTTCCGCAGATCATCCGGCAGGCCGCTGGCGCCGCACGGAGCGATTTCGAGGTCTACCGGATGCTCATCTACGGCATCCTCATCGTGGTGATGGTCATCTTCAGGCCTGAGGGACTCATCCCCGACAAGATCTTCCGGTATGAGTCGCATGAAGTGGATCCGCGCGAACTGGAACGGACACGGCAATCCCTCTTCGACCTCGAAGAGGGCGAGAAGGACCTGGAGGTGTAGGCATGGGCAGCGTACTCGAACTGCAGGATGTGTCCATGTCGTTCGGCGGACTCAAGGCCGTCGACACACTGTCGTTCACCGTCGAGGAGAACGAGATCGTCTCGATCATCGGGCCTAACGGCTCCGGCAAGACCACCACGTTCAACCTCATCAGCGGTCTCTATGAGCCGCACTCGGGCGACATCCTCCTCAAAGGGGAGAGCATCGCCGGGCTGCGCGCCGACGTGGTGCACGACAAGGGCATCTCGCGCACTTTCCAGTCGTTGAGGCTCTTCACCAACATGAGCGTGATGGAAAACGTGCTGGTAGGCATGCACTCCGTCACCAGCGGCGGTGTCGTCGCATCGATGCTGCGCCTCCCCAACGTGCGTCGTGAGGAGCGGGCGATGCGCGAGAAGGCGCAGGAGATCCTCGACATGTTCCCCGGGCGTTTCTCGGGCCCCCGCCAGTCGCAGCCGGCGTACTCGCTCTCGTACGCGAACCGCCGCCGGCTCGAGATCGCGCGCGCGCTGGCCTCTGACCCCGCGCTACTGCTCCTCGACGAGCCGGTGGCAGGCATGAACCCCGCCGAATCGCACGAGGTGATGGAGCAGATCAAGCTGCTCCGGGAGAAGGGCTATACGATCCTCATGATCGAGCATGACATGCATGTGGTGGAGGGTGTGTCCGACCGGGTCATCGCGATGGACCACGGCGTGAAGATCGCCGAGGGCACCTACGACGAAGTCGCCAACGACCCCCAGGTTGTGGAGGCCTATCTTGGCAAGCGAGCAGCAGACGCCACTGCTTGAGTTCCGGGACGTCCAGACCTTCTACGGGCGGATCCAGATCCTCAAGGGCGTGAACTACACGGTGTATCCGGGCGAGATCGTGTGTCTGCTCGGCGGTAACGCGTCGGGTAAGTCCACCACGATGAAGACCATCCTCGGCATCGTGAAGCCCACCAAAGGGCAGGTGCTCTGGGAGGGCGAGGTCATCAACAACCTCAGGACCGCCGAGCGGATCAAGCGCGGCATAGCGACCGTACCCGAGAACCGTCGGCTGTTCCCGCACCTCACTGTGGTGGAGAACCTCGAGATGGGGGCGTACACGCGCAACGACGCTTCAGGCATCGCCGAGGACCTCGAGCGCGTCTACGAGTACTTCCCCAAGCTCGCCGAGCGGCGCAAGCAGCGCGCAGGCACGCTCTCCGGCGGTGAGCAGCAGATGGTCGCGTTCGGCCGGGCGTTGATGAGCCGGCCCAAGCTCATCTGCATGGACGAGCCGTCGATGGGCCTGTCGCCCGCGCTCGTGGACCAGAACTTCGAGCTCATCCAACAGGTGAACGAGCAGGGTGTGGCGGTCTTCGTGGTGGAACAGAACGCGAACGCCGCCCTGTCCATCGCCGATCGTGGTTACGTGTTGCAGGGTGGGCGGCTCTTCACCGAGGGCACCGCAGCCGAGCTTCTTGAGAATCCCGAACTGAAGCGTGCATATCTCGGTGGATAGCACCGCTGCGTCCCCTGCAAACGCCCATGATTTCGCGTACTATACAGCTTGTAGTGGTATGCACGAACGCTCGCATGTCGGCCGGCATCGGGCGCGGTACTCGCAGACGGATCGGCAGGGTCGATGACACCACAGGCAAGGAAGCGTACGTCCGCCGTTGCAGGGGTGCTGATCCTCGTGGCGCTGGTCGTCATCGTGGCCGGCCTCGTGGTGGTGCAGTACGCGCACTACCAGCCCGAGTCTGCCGAGGCCCAGGAGCACCCCGAGGTGGGTTCGCAGCCGTGCACTTCGTGCAAGGTCCCGCTTCACGACTACGCTCACGAGGCGCC
>DSAI01000090.1 GCA_011372845.1 Actinomycetota bacterium | reverse complement strand
GCGGGCAGCGGTTCCAGCGCGCCGCTGCCCCCGAGAGCGAAGGTGAGGAAGATGCCCCCCACAAGCGCGAAGCCGCCGATCACGGTCATCCAGAAGTACTTGCCGGCAGCCTTCTTGGCTTCGTCCGTCTCCGTGTGGATCACCAGAAGGAACGCTACCAGCCCCAGCGCCTCGAAGAACAAGTAGAGCGTGACGAGGTCGCCAGCGAGAACCACGCCGAGGTTCGCCGCGAGCACCACGAGCGTGGTGGTGTGATAGCGATCGTGCTTCTTCTCGTGGTGCAGGTAGTCGAGCGAGTGGACGGTGGCGGCGAGCCACACGAACGAGGTGAAGATGGCGAAGAGCATCGAGAACGAGTCCACGGTGAACGTGAGCTCACCGAGAAGCGCCGGGATGACGCTCTGGATGCGGTGGTGCTCGGTGACAAGCGGTATCAGGGCTGTCGCCCCAAGCAGCGTGAGCGCCATCACCACGACCACGTAGGCGTTCCGCACGCCCGGCCAACGCTTGCCAAGTGGACGGACGAGGGCCGCGGCTGCGAGCGGCAAGAGCACGATGGCCGCCGGCAGCGGACTCGATGCCAGGTGCGCTACCTGGGTGGCGATCTCTGTCGAGTGTCCGGCGTCCATGGTCCGCTCCTAATGGAAGAACGACTCGGCGGCCATACGCGCCAACGCGACCGGCATACCGGGGAGCGACGCTCCGAGACCCAGTACGAAGGTGAGGATGGTGGCGACCACGAGCGGCGCGAGCATCGCCCCGGGCGCCTCCCGGCCCTCGGCTGTCGCCTTGTCTTCGGGAGTCAGGACCGGCTCACGGAAGTACATGCGGTACACGATCGGCAGCAGGTAGACTGCAGCCATGAGCGCTCCGCCCAGGAGCACGGCGAGCAGCCACGGGTTGCCCGTCTCGAGCATTCCGATCCCCAGATACCACTTGCTCACGAACCCGGAGAGGGGCGGGGTTCCGATCATCGCGAGGGAGGCGATCGCAAAGCCTGCCGCCGTCACCGGCATGCGCTTGGCGGCCCCGTCCAGTTGGCTCACGCGCGCGGCTCCGAGCCGGCGGATGAACAGTCCGGCACACAGGAACAGCGCGCCCTTCATGAACGCGTGATTGGTGATGTGCACGAGCGCGCCGATGGTCGCCTCCGTGCCCAGAAGAGACACGCCGAGTACCACATACGCCATCTGGCTGATGGTCGAGTACGCCAGGCGCCGCTTCAGGTTGTCCTGGTTCACCGCAAGCACCGCAGCGAACAGCACCGTGAATCCCGCGATCCAGGTGAGGTACCGCATCACGCCCAGGTAGCCCAACAGGTCAGCGCCGAACACATAGAACATCACGCGCATGATGCCGAAGCTGCCCGCAGCCACCATCACGCCAGAGAGGACGGCGGAGAACGGGGCTGGAGCCGCGGGATGTGCGTCGGGCACCCAGCCGTGCAGCGGTACGAGTGCGGCCTTGACGCCGAAGCCGATCAGGAAGCACCAGAAGATGGCGAGCAGCCGGCCACTGCCGATCTCCGCTGACAGGATCCCGCCCGCCGTGAGCGTCTGGTCGCCGGCAGCGAAGAAGGTCAACACGATCGCGAGCAGGACGAGCGTCCCTCCCACGAGGATGTAGATGATGTACTTGGTCCCCGCCGCCATCGCCTCGGGCGTCTCTTCGTGGACGACGAGCGGGTAGGTGAGGATGCTGAAGAGTTCGTAGAAGATCAGGAACGTGAGCAGATTGCCGGCATAGGCGACCCCCATCGTCCAGGCGAGGCAGAGGATGAAGAAGCTGTAGTAGCGTCCGAGCCGGTGCTCTCCGTGCATGTAGCCCCACGAGTAGACCAGAGCGAGGGTCCACAGTACCGCTGCGGTCATGCCGAAGAGCGCGCCCATGGCGTCCACCCGCAGGTACATCCATATCTGCGGAGTGAGCTGCAGGATGAACAGCTCATACACCGAGCCGGAGGCCACTCCTGCGCCCAGGACGATCGCGATCACGGCCACGGTAGCGGCAATCGCGGCGAGCACCAGGTTCCGTACCTGATCCGACGCACGTTGCAGCGGCACCGCGATCACGGCTCCTGCCATCGGCAGCAGGAACGCCAGCAGGGGGAGGAGCGAGCGGGTCGCTTCGGTATCCATACAGACCACCTCTACATCCCGAAGACGAAATGGACTGCGGCCTGGGCGAGCGCGAAGGGCATGCCCGGCACAGAGACCGTCATTCCGAGCATCAGCACGTACCCTGCGCACAGGAGAGCGGGTCCGAGCATCGTCCAATGCGCCTCATGGACCTCGACCGCGTCGTGTGACCCTCTGAAGAACGCCGTGTATATCACCGGCATCCAGTAAGCGGCGTTGAGGAGCGCACTGGCGAGCATCACGATCACGTACCACCACTGGCCGCTCTCCATGGCGCCGAGCGAGAGATACCACTTGGTCACGAATCCGGCGAACAGCGGGACACCGATGAAGCTCAGCGCGGCCACGGTGAACGCTCCCATCGTGTACGGCATGCGGTAGCCGATGCCCGCGAGCTCGTGGATCGACGTCTTCCCTGTGGTGCGTTGTATCGAGCCTGCCACGAAGAACATCGTGATCTTCGCGAACGCCTGATTGGCGATATGCACGATGGCAGCGGTCGCCGCCAGCGGGGTGAGCAAGGATGCGCCGAGGACGATGTACGACAGCTGGCTGACGGTGGAGAACGCGAGCCGCCGTTTGAAGTTGTCCTGAAAGACGGCGATGACCGAGGCCACGATGATGGTGAACGCCGCAAGCCCGGCCAGCCAGTCACAGACGCCGAGCTCTTTGAGCAGCCCTACCCCGAACACGTTGTATATCGTACGCAGCACACCGAACGCGCCGACCTTCACAACGGCAACGGCATGCAGCAGCGCACTCACCGGCGTGGGGGCCACCATCGCGCTCGGGAGCCAGCCATGCAGCGGCATGATCGCCGCCTTCACCCCGAAGCCCGCGATGAGGCAGACGAACAGAAGCGTCAGCGCGCCACGCCCGGATTCCAACGAGAGTATCCCCGGCTGGCTGAGCGTCATGGTCCCGGCCATCTGATAGGTGACGATGGAACCCAGCAGCACGAACGCTCCTCCGGTGAGCGTGTAGGCCAGGTACTTGCGGCCGGCCTTCATCGCCTCCGGTGTCTCCTCGTGTATGACAAGCGGATAGGTGCAGATGGTAAGCGTCTCGTAGAACAGGAAGAGAGTGAGAAGGTTCTCGGCGAACGCCACTCCCACCGTGGTGGAGACACAGAGTGCGAAGAAGCCGAAGAAGCGACGGCGGTTGGGCTCCTGCTCCATGTAGCCGATCGCGTAGATCGTCGTTATGAGCCATAGGGTCGATGACACGACCGAGAAGAACATGCCGAGGGCGTCCGCCCGGAACGCAAGCCCCACTCCGGGCGTGAACTCCACGAGGTCGAAGGTGTACACGATGCCGCGGAGCGATCCCGGAAGCATGGACATCACGATCACGAGTTTGGCGAGCGCCGCGGAGAGGCTGAGGAACCGCCTCCAGAACGTGTGCTCGGCGGCGGCGAACACGAGCCCCGCGCAGATCAGAGAGATGGCGGGCGCGAGTACGACGCGTGCGTCGGTGACTTCCACCTATCCACCTCCCACCGGCATGAGGAGCCGCTCCACCGCAGGCTCGATGAACGTGAGCGGTAGCCTACCGAGCACACCCATCACGAGACACAGGATCGCCAGGACGAGCACCGGTATCAGCATGGTCGCAGGGGCCTCCTGGACATCCACGGCGGCTCGGTCCCGCGGCTCGCGGAAGTAGAACGCGTTCACCATCCGGATATAGTAGATGAAGATGAGCAGTGCCCCAAAGACCAGGGCGAATCCGAAGAACGGATGGCCCGCCTGCATCGCGCCGAGGGCGATGTACCACTTGCAGAGGAAGCCCGCGGTAGGGGGTATGCCCACGATCGATATCGCGCCGATGGAGATCGCGGCCACCGTGAACGGCATCGCCTTGCCGATTCCCGCGAGGTCTGTGAGCGTGCGCTTACCGGTCTGGTGTATCAGCGCTCCGGCGCCAAGGAACAGGGTCGCCTTGATCAGCGCGTGGTTGAAGACATGGACGCTTGCGCCGATGACCGAGTAGGTCGAGGCGAGCCCGAGACCCATCACGATGTACCCGATGTTGGATATCGTCGAGTACGCCAACATCATCTTGATGTCGTCCTGGAACACGGCGAAGAAGGCCCCCATGACGATGGCGAGGGCCCCCAGCCAGGTCAGCACCAGGTTCAGCCCTGCGAGGTCGACGGCGCCCGATCCGTATGCGATCTGATACAGGCGCAGCATCCCGATGATCCCCACCTTCACCACGAGGCCGGAGAGGATGGCCGATACCGGGCTGGGGGCGATGGCGTGCGCATCAGGAAGCCAGACGTGGAGCGGGAAGAGGGCGGCCTTCACCATGAAGCCGAGTGTCATGGCCCCGAGCGCCACGATGAGGGGAGTCTGTGTGGCGCCGGCCAGGCGGGAGGTGATGTCAGCCATGTTGAGGCTGCCGGTCAGGGCGTACAGCATCCCCGTTCCGAAGAGCACCATGAGGGATGAGATGGCGCCCATCACGAGGTACTTGAACGCAGCCATCTCGGCGATCTTCTCTCCGCTGATGGCCACGAGGGCATAACCGGACAGCGACAGGATCTCGAGGAAGACGAAGAGGTTGAACAGGTCGCCGGTCACCGTGAACCCGAGCATCCCTGTGAGATTCAGCAGCAGGAGCGCGTAGTAGTACGGTATCCGCTCGGCCTGGAGCGCGCGCTCCGCATACCGTCGCGAGAAGACTATGGCGAGCACACCCAGGAGGCAGATGATCGCCACCACCGCGCTGAACTCGTCGAATCGGAGCTCGATGCCGTAGGGTGCGGTCCAGCCACCCACGACATAGGAGAACGGACCCCGGGTGGCCACGCGCGCGATAAGGACGCCGCCGATCACGCTGGTCACCAGCATCGTGACGAGCGTCCATGCCCAGCCTCGTGTGGAAGATGACCGGCAAACGGCCGGCGTGAGCACGGCCGCGGTGAGCGGGAGCACCAGGAACACGGCGAGCAGCGGCGACCAGTCGCTCATCTCACTCGACCTCCCGCAACTCGTCAGCCTCGATGGTGCCGCACTGGCGCCAGATGCGTATGATCAGGCTCAGTGCGAGCGCTGTCGTGCTCACGGCGACCACGATGCCGGTGAGGATCAGTGCTTGTGGCAGGGGATTGATGAATGGCGGCGTGGCGCCGCTTCCCGCGATCGGGGCGTCGCCGCCTTCCACGACGCCGAGCGCGACGATGAACGCGAAGACAGCCGTTTCCATGATGTTGAGGCCCATGAACTTCTTGATGAGGTTCTCACGTGTGATCACCGTGTACAGGCCGATGCAGAACAGCACGACCGACGCCGCATAGTCCAGGTTTTGCCAGAGCGCGTCGATCATCGCTGCGCTCCCATCACTCGGAAGATCGTGGCGATCACAATCGCCCCGCCAAGCCCGATGCCAGCCTCGATCACCAGGAGCAGGAGCTCCGTGATCCAGAGCGACGAAGGATCCCTCGGGTAATACAGGTACTCACCCCAGAGCACGAGACCGATGACCCCCACGCCGAAGAACGTGAGTGGCGCCGCCACCTGGAGGAGCCGTGCGGGTCTTCGGGGCAGCAGCGCTGCCGAGCGCGTGTCCTCCAGTACCAGGGTGAGCGCGATCACCAGCGCTCCGATCATGGTTCCGCCCTGGAAGCCGCCCCCCGGAGTGACGTGGCCGTGCAGGATCACGTAGAT
>DSAI01000086.1 GCA_011372845.1 Actinomycetota bacterium | reverse complement strand
AGTTCGGTGAGCACGCTCGCAAGGAGGCGTCGACTGTCGTCATCGTCATAGATCGTGAACGACCGCGAATAGCCGAGGCGGGCACCGTCGGCACGCAGCAGCCGCACACAGAAGGCGTGGAACGTCATCACCCACATCGGGCGTGCCGACGGACCCACGAGGTCGATCAAACGCTCCCGCATCTCGCCGGCCGCCTTGTTGGTGAAGGTGATCGCCAGGATGGACGCCGGAGACACCCCATGGTTCTCAATCAGATTGGCGATGCGGTAGGTGAGAACACGGGTCTTACCGCTCCCTGCTCCAGCGAGCACGAGCAGTGGCCCTTCTGTGGTGGTGACGGCGTCACGCTGCGCCGGATTGAGGTCCGAGAGAGAAAGTGTCATGGGGTGAACAGTGTACCCCGCGACGGCGGCCGATTGAAGCGCCGGTGCGCTACTGGACGAACTTGATCATGGAGAAGGTGGACTCTCCCGCCGTCCTAAGGCACGAGTGATGGATGATGCGGGACTTGCCCATGCTGAGCTGGGTGTCACCGCAGCGCTCGCATACGACTTCGCCGCACTCCGTGCAGTAGCCGATGCGCACGACACCCTCAGCCCCGCAGTGGACGCAGATCTTGCTGAACGGTGTCGACGATGCCATCGTGCCGCCTCCTTGTGCCGATGCCATATGCATGCACGAGCCGGATTCCAGGCATACAGCTAACAAACATTGTGCCAGCACTGGCGACTCACAACGAGGTTACGCAAAGATGGCACCTCTGATCGTGACCCGGATAACTGACTGAGCGCCGCCGACCCGTGAGCCTACGCCAGCGAGCGTCCAACCGCTCCGGCTATCGGCTGAAGCTCGTCCATGAGCGAACGGATCCCCTTGAGATCGAGCGACTGAGGGCCGTCGCAGAGCGCCTCGCGCGGGTTCGGGTGCACCTCGACCATGATGCCGTCGGCGCCCACCGCGACCGCCGCCCGCGAGATCGCGGGCACGAGGTCGGCCCGCCCTGCCGGGTGGGACACATCCACGATGATCGGCAGCAACGACAGGCTCTTCACGACCGGTACCGCCGTGATGTCGAGCGTGAAGCGGTACGCGGTCTCAAAGGTTCGGATCCCCCGCTCGCACAGGATCACGTTCTCATTCCCGTGCAACGTGATGTAGTTGCTCGCCTGGAGCCACTCCTCGATGGTGGCGGCCATGCCTCGCTTGAACACCACGGGCTTGCGGGAATCGGCCGTGACCTCTCCGATCTTCCTGAGCAAGCTGAAGTTCGCCATGTTCCGCGTGCCCACCTGCAAGATGTCGGCATACTCGTTCACCACTGCCGCATTGGCCGAGTCGGTGACCTCGGTCACCACCAGCAGTCCGTACTCGTCGGCCGCCTCACGCAGAAGCTCCAGGCCCTTGAGCTCGAGCCCCTGGAACGAGAAGGGCGACGTGCGCGGCTTGAAGGCTCCTCCGCGCATCACCCGGATGCCGAGTTCCTTCAGGGCCGCGGCCACCTCGCGCATCTGCTCGCGGCTCTCCACCGAGCATGGGCCAGCGATGACGGTGACTCCACCGTCGCGCACGACAGCGCCGGTGGTCACGTTCCATTCGCCGCTCATCCGCGCATCTCCTTCATGACGTGCAGGATCGTCTCGTAGATCTCGCGCAGGTTCTCCGCGTACAGGGGTCCCTGGTTGCAGGCGGCCAGATGGGCGAAGATCTCCTCCTCACGTTCGGAATCGTACAGACCCCAATGCACCTGCGGCTTCAGCGCCCTGATCGCAAGCGACTCCGCAGCGCGCTCGTTCAGCAACCGCACGATTTCGCAGTCGACCTCGTCGATTCGAACTCGATGCGCGGCGATCTCTTCCTGGGCCCGGGATTCGTCGGTCACGGTCGCTCTCCTTACCTCGACGGTCCATGCAGTGCAACGCCCTTATGGCGCACACGGCGCCGGTCATCCGGCGCCGCGTCACATGACTCTGATCCCTACTCCCACTCGATCGTTCCGGGAGGCTTGCTCGTGATGTCGTACGCTACCCGGTTGATACCCTCGACCTCGTTGATGATGCGGTTGCTCATCCGCGCCAGCAAGTCGTGCGGCAACCTCGCCCAGTCGGCGGTCATGGCATCGGCCGATGCGACCGCTCGCACGATGATGGGATGACCGTACGTCCGCTCATCGCCCATCACGCCTACACTGCGGATGTCGGGCAGCACCGCAAAGTACTGCCACACGCTCCGATCCACATCCCACGCACCGATCTCCTCACGCACGATGGCGTCCGCAGCGCGCAGGGTGTCAAGCTTCTCGCGCGTGATCGCACCGATGATGCGCACCGCGAGTCCCGGCCCCGGGAACGGCTGACGATGCACGATCTCATCCGGCAGGCCGAGTTCCGAGCCCACGGCGCGGACCTCGTCCTTGAAGAGCGCCTTCAGCGGCTCGATGAGGTCGAAGTGCACGCCTTCCGGGAAGGGGATGAGATTGTGGTGGCTCTTGATCTTCGCCGTGGTCTTGTTGCCGCTCTCTATGACATCGGGATAGAGCGTTCCCTGCGCAAGCCACGCGACACCCTCGAGCTTCGTGGCTTCCTCGAAGAAGACCTTCCAGAACTCCTCGCCGATGATGCTCCGCTTCTGCTCGGGATCGGTCACACCTTCAAGGAGCGACAGGTAGCGCTCCTCGGCCTCCACATGCACGAGATCGATCTGGAACTGGTCACGGAACGTGCGCACCACCTGGTCTGCCTCGTCCAGACGCAGCAAACCATGGTCTACGAACACACAGGTGAGCTGGTCACCGATGGCTCGATGCAGCAGGGCTGCCACCACGCTTGAGTCGACACCGCCGGACAGTGCGCAGATGACGCGGCCATCCCCCACTTGCTCCCGCACACGCCCGACCGTCTCATCGATGATGTTGAGCATCGTCCATACCGGCGGTATCCCGGCGATGTCGTGCAGGAAGGTCCTGATGATCTGCTGTCCGAAGGCGGTGTGGGCGACCTCGGGATGGAACTGCGTGGCGTAGAGCTTCCTCTCGGGGTCCTCCATCGCGGCGACGGGCGTGACCATCGTGCGGGCCGTCACGAGGAAGCCGTCCGGCGGCGAACCGACGCTGTCGCGGTGACTCATCCAGCACTGCGAGCTCTCCGGCACGCCATCAAGCAACCGGCACTCCGGCTCCATGACGACCAGTTCCGCGAACCCGTACTCGCCGATGTCGGTATGCGGTACCTGGCCACCGAGGTCGAGCGCCATGAGCTGCATGCCGTAGCAGAACCCGAGGATCGGTATCCCCGACTCGTAGATGCGCGCATCCATCTTGGGTGCGTCAGGCGCATAGACGCTCGCCGGGCCGCCGGAGAGGATCAACGCCGCCGGCTGGCGGCGCTGGATTTCCTCGAGGCTGATATCGTGCGGGACGATCTCCGAGTAGACACGTGCCTCGCGCACGCGCCGGGCGATGAGCTGCGCATACTGCGCACCGAAATCAAGAACGAGGACCGTGGGCTGCTGGTCGTGGTAGTCGGTCACGCCATCACCTAACGACCCATGCCGACGCCCTGCGACTGCTGGAGGAACTTGCCCTCCGTCTGCAGCGCCGGGGCCACCATGACCTCGGCCTTCTGGAACGCCTTGAGGTTCTCGTATCCGCAGGTCGCCATCGAGGTGCGAAGCCCGCCGCAGAGGTTGAGCGTGCCGTCGTTCTCATGCGCCGGACCGGTGAGGATCTCCTCAAGCGTACCCTTCTGGCCCGCGAAGACGCGCGTGCCGCGGGGCAGGTCGGGGTGGAAGGTCGCCATGCCCCAGTGGTAGCCGCGGCCCGGCGCCTCAGTGGCGGCGGCCAGCGGCGAGCCGATCATCACGCTGTCGGCGCCGCAGGCGATGGCCTTGGCAAGGTCGCCACCCGTACGCATCCCGCCGTCAGCGATGACGTGGCAGTACACGCCGGTCTCATCAAGATGCCGCATGCGGGCCGCCGCGGCATCAGCGACCGCCGTGCACTGCGGCACGCCGATACCCAGCACGCGGCGGGAAGTGCACGCGTGACCGGGGCCTACGCCCACGAGAACGCCTACCGCACCGGTGCGCATGAGATGCAGAGCACCCTGGTAGCTGCAGCAGCCGCCTACGATCACCGGGATGTCGAGCGACGCGATGAAGGCGTTCAGGTCGAGCGGCTTGTCGTAGCTTGAGACATGCTCCGCTGAGACCACCGTGCCCTGGATGATGAGGATATCGAGTCCGCCCTCGAGCGCCGGACCGATGAACCTTTCCACGTTCTGCGGTGTGAGCGAAGCGGCAGCGAGCACGCCTCCGGCCTTGACCTCGGCGACACGCTGCTTCACGAGCTCGGGCTTCACTTCCTCGGCGGCATAGATCTCCTGCATCCGGCGGGTGGCTTCCTCACGCGAGAACGAGGCGATCGCGTCGAGATGGGGGCTCGGGTCGGCGTACCGGGTCTGGATGCCCTCGAGGTTCAGCACCGCAAGACCGCCCAGCTTGCCGAGCGTGATGGCGAACGCGGGATCCACGACACCGTCCATGGCCGACGCGAGCACGGGAAGCTCGAAGATGTAGTCGCGGCCCTTGAACGTGAACTCCCAGCCGATGTTCACATCCCGGGGGTCACGGGTCCGGCGACTTGGGACGATCGCGATGTCGTCGAATCCGTACGCCTGCCGTGCCGTCTTGCCACGCCCGATCTCGATCTCCATGCTGTGCGCCGCCTCTCTTGTCCGGTGTCCCCGGAACCGCCGTCCGTCTATGTGCAAAGACCAGGGTCCAGCCCCGTGTTCGAAACGGGCGACACCTGGTCTGAAGGAGACTGTGATCCTATCGGTGTGTCAGATAGCTGTGATGCCGACCGCCCCGGTAGACGTATTGTAGGGGTTCGACCGATGTTGTTGAACACTCTGCGCTATAATACCGGCAATTCGTGGTTCCGCGGCGGCATCGTCCGCCGGCATACGACCCGAAAGGCCGACCGCAGCAATGTACCGTAGACACCGGCCCGTGATCGGCGCCAGCATGCTGCTGGCCATGATCGCCTTGGCCAGCACCCTCACCCTGGCTTCCCCGGCACACGCCGCACGTGTCTTCATCGACCCCGGTCACGGTGGCATATACCCTGGCGCCGTCTACGCGGGCATCGCCGAGAAGACCGTCAACCTGCAGATTGCGCTCAGGCTGCGCTCGGAACTCGTCGCGCGCGGCCACACGGTCACGATGTCCCGTACGAGCGACGTGACCGTGGGACCCACCGACCGGGCCACCTGGCGGTACGACTCCGAGACGGACACCTGGGACTGGTTCGCCGACGGCACCACCCGGTACAGCGATGGCGTTCCACGCGACGACCTGCAGGCCCGCTGCGACCGCGCGAACGCCGCCGGCGCCGACATCTTCATCTCTATACACAACAACGCGAGCATCACGAGCGCGGCGCAGGGCTACGAGACCTACTCGGCCGCTGAAGACCGGCTGGGAGCGACGCTCGCAACGTTCGTGCACCGTGAGGTCGTCGACGCCACCCCGCTCAGGGATCGCGGCGCCAAGACGACCGGCTTCTACGTGATCCGGTGGTCGCACATGCCCGCGATCCTTGCCGAATGCGGCTTCCTCTCCAACGCCTCGGACCGCGCGTACATCACGTCGGCGAGCGGACAGGCGACGATCGCGCGCGCCATCGCCGACGGCGTGGACGGGTACTTCGCCAGCGATCCGTACCGGCCGATCTGGCCGCGCGTCGCGGGGAATCGGCGCTACGGCACCGCTGCGGGACTCTCGCTCGACGGCTGGCCCGACGGTGCCGGCACCGT
>DSAI01000045.1 GCA_011372845.1 Actinomycetota bacterium | reverse complement strand
TGGCTCGCGCCGGTGCAGGCCGTGGTCATCCCCATCGCGGATCGCCATCTCGAGCACTGCGAGGGCGTGCGTACGCGTCTGTCCAAGGCCGGGGTCCGTGCGGAGGTCTACGCCGAGAACGAGCCGATGCGCGTGAAGATCGCCAAGGCGCAGCAGCAGAAGGTGCCGTACATGCTCGTGGTGGGCGACAAGGAGATCGAAGCCGACACCGTGGGTGTGCGCGAGCGTACGGCGGGTGACATAGGTGCGATGGGTGTGGACGAATTCGCTGTGCGGGTGGCGGCGGAGCGACCGTAGGCGGGCATCATCACCGGGCTGTCGCGGCGGCTCGCTCTCTGTGCGCGATAGTGCGTTCGACTCCGCCAAAAAGTGCGTCGAGCGTGAGCGCCAGCCCTGCGGCCAGCAGCGCTCCCTCGAGCGTGATCGCCGGTGCGAGGTTCACGAGTCCGTTGATGATCGGCGCGCCGAATCCGCCTGCCCCCGCGATTGCGCCTATGGTCGCGGTGGCCACGTTCACGATCACCGACACCCGCACGCCCGCCATGATCACCGGCAGCGCGATGGGCAACTCCACGCGGAGCAGCCGCTGCCACGGCCGCATCCCCAGCTCCGATGCGCTTTCGAGGACGTCGGCGGGCACGCCTTCGATCCCGGATATCGTGTTGCGGAGCACGGGGAGGACACCGTACAGGGCGAGTGCAAGCACCGTCGGCCGGAGGCCGAATCCCAGCAGCGGCACGGCGAGCGTGAACACAGCCACCGGCGGGAACGTCTGGCCGAGGTTGGTGAGGTCCGCCACCACGCCATAGAAGTCGGCGCCGGCAGGCCGGGTCACGAAGACCCCGAGCGCGAGTCCGGCCGCCACCGACAGCGCGCTCGATATCAGTACGAGTTCGAGATGCTGCCAGACGAGTGCGAGCGGTGTCGCGTCGGGATAGAGCAGCCGTGACTCGCCCGGGAAGACCGCGCCCAACACCTGCCTCCACGCCGGCGTCGCGGCGGCGATGACGAGGTAGGCCGCCGCTGCGGCCACCGGAGCGGCAAGATGGCGGATCCGGCTCATGTGAGTGGCCGCCTGAACCGCTCGACGATGCTCTCCACGCTAACCGCCCCTACAACCGCACCGTCTCCATCGCGCACCGGGATCGACGGGAGCCCGGCCTTGAGGATGATGGCGAGCGCCTCGCGAAGCGACGCGGTCGACGCCACCGACGGACCCTCCGCGCCGGCCGTGTTCGGTGTGTACAGCGCTTCGGTCACAGGTGCGAGCGAGAGCCGCCTGAGCGCGCGCTCGGTGCCTCCGAAGGAGGCGACGAAATCGTCCACGGGGTAGGCCAGGACGCGCTCGGGTGTGTCCTGTTGCACCAGGCCGCCATCACGCATCACCACGATGCGGTCGCCCAGCTGTGCCGCCTCGTCCATGTCGTGTGTCACGAACAGGACCGTCTTCCGGAGTGCGCTCTGGATCTTGCGGAACTCGGCGTGAAGGCGGTCCCTCGTGAGCGGGTCCACCGCGCTAAAGGGCTCGTCCATCAGCAGGACGGGCGGGTCGGCGGCCAGGGCCCGGGCCACGCCCACGCGTTGCGCCTCGCCACCGGAGAGTTCATCGTGGTGTTTGTCGGCGTACACGGCGGGATCGAGGCCCACGAGGTCCAGCAACTCGTGCGTGCGTTCTGCGATGCGCGTGCGGTCCCACTGCAGGAGGCCGGGGACCACGCCGATGTTCTGTGCGACCGTCCAGTGAGGGAAAAGCCCCACACCCTGGATCGCGTAGCCGATGTGCCTTCGGAGCGTCTCCGGCCGCAGGGACCGCACGTCCTCGCCGTCGATGGAGATCGTGCCGCTGTCAGGTTCTACCAGCCTGTTGACCATGCGCATGGTCGTGGACTTGCCGCAGCCGCTCGGCCCGATGAGCGCAACGACCTCGCCGGTGGGTACATCGAACGACAGGTCCCGCACGGCGGGGTTCTTGGTGCCCTCGTACACCTTGCTGACGTTGCGTATCGCTATCACCGCACCGCCTCCGTTCGCCGCGCGTGCCGGGGTGTGACGAGTCTTTGCGCGGTGCGCAGTGCGGCATCGAGGCCAAGCGCCAGCGCTACGAGCGTGATGGAGCCAAGGAGGACGAGGTCCATCGCCTGCTGCGAGAGGCCGCCGAACACGAAGAGGCCAAGGGTGCCGGCCGCCACGAACGCACCGAGGGTCGCGTTGCCGAGCGTCTGCACGGCCGAGATGCGGATTCCTCCGAAGATCACCGGAAGCGCCAGCGGGAGCCGTACGCTGCGCATCACCTGCCCCTCGGTCATGCCCATGCCGAGACCGGCCTCCACCACGCTATCGGGGACCGAGGCGAGTCCCGCGTAGGTGTTACGCACCACGGCGAGCAATGCATAGAGGGTGAGTGCGGTGATCACCGGCGCCCAGCCGAGCCCGCCTACGCCGAGACGGCCCAGGAGCGGCACGTTCGTCCCAAGCCATGAGAGCGGCGCGAACAGCAGCCCGACCATCGCGAGCCCCGGGATCGTCTGGAAGACGTTCGCCACTCTGAACACCGGCCTCCTCAGTCGCGGCCGTCTGAACGCGAGGACGCCGAGGCCGAAACCGATCGCGAGCGTGATGCCCGTAGCGATCGCGGTGAACGCGATATGGCTGCCGACCTCCGTTCAGAACCGATCCGACTGGTTCACGTACTCACGGAGGATCGCGAGACCCCCCAGAAGACCGCTTCCGAGCATGATGAGCAGACCCACGGGGCCCACGGCGGAGAGGGCGAGCCGGGTGACTCGCGGGGCGCTGCCGAGCTCTCTGCGCGAGGCCAGCAGGAGCGGATACGACACCGCGATGCATGCCCAGGCGCCAAGCCCGACCGAGACGCGTGCGAGCGTACCCGCCTCGGCCAGCAATCTGGTCGCGGCGACGCCGGAGAGTCCCACCGTTCCCAGGAGCGCCAGGCTGGCGAGCATGCCCCGCGCGGTGGCGTCACGCGGCCCGCCGGAGTCGCGCACCGAGATCAGGGCGATCGCGACCCACACGGCCACCAACCCCGATGACCACCAGGGTCCGAGGGCGTCGAGCGCGGAGACCGGATCGCCTGTCTGGATACGGCTCGCGCGGAGCGTGGCGAAGGGGAGGAGCAGCAGCGATGACAGCCCGAACAGGGCCATCATCACTCCCACTCTATGCGTCCGGATCCTGGTGCTCACCGCTACTCCTCGGCGCACGTCGTGCCTGGCCGGACGCTTAGTCTATGAAGCCACCGTCCACCAGGTAGTCACGGGCGACTGCATCGGCCGGCTCGCCGTTGACCTGGATGCGGGCGTTGAGCTGCTGGAGGTCTTCCAGGCCGAGTGACGCCATCACCGGCTCGAGCAGGTCGGCGATCTCCGGGTGCTCGTCGACGATCGACTCCCGGACGATCGGCGTGGGCCAGTACACGATTTGTGCGCCGAGGTCGTCTTCGAGGATCACGAGCCCGAGGTCCGCGAGTGCTCCATCCGTGCCGTACGCCATGCCGAAGTTGACGCCGTCCGTCCCTTCCGCGACCGCTTTCTCAGTGGCGGCGGTGTTGCCGCCGGCGAGGCGGATCTTCTGGTCCTCCGTCAGGGTGTAGCCGTACACCTCTTCGAACTCGGGGTTGCCCGCGCTCGTGAAGAACTCGTCGCTCGCGGCCACCTTCACGGGTCTGCCCTCGGCGACATATTCGGCGAAGTCGGACATCGTCTCCAGTCCCTCAGCGTCTGCGAACTCCTGTCGCACCGCCAGAGCCCAGGTGTTGTTGGCGCGTATCGGCTCTAGCCAGACGATCCCGTTCTGTTCGAGGTCGATCGAGCGGTGGTGTCATAGCCGTCCTGGCCGTTCTTGCAGCCCGCCTTCTCCTCGTCGGTCAGGTCGTCGAGGAAGAACCAGTAGCCATTGCCCGAGTACTCGGGGCACAGGTCGATCTCCCCGGCGATGATGGACTTGCGGACGACCTCGGTGGTACCCGTCTGGCTCTTGTCGACGACATCGAAGCCGGCATCCTCCAGTACGAGCTTGACGATGGATGAGATGAGCTCGCCCTCGGTGTCGATCTTGGAGCCGATCGTCACGGTGCCCCGGGACGCCTCGCCCGTGCCGGTAGCGTCGGAGCCCTCGGACCCACAGGCGGCCATCATCAACAGGAGCACGGTGGCCGTACATGCAAGGACCATACGGGTCGTACGTGCGTGCATGTGCTCCTCCTCCATCAGGGGTCATGTCCGCGCTCGGCGCACACTGCTTCGATCTCTGTGTGAAGATACCCAACGCGATACGACCGCTCCCGCCGGGGTCGGCGCGTCGGGTGCGGGGAACATACACGGGGTCGGCACCGGGTGGCGGGCGATACCCGGATACGTGCGAAGGAGGCCCCATGGAGCGCTTCGACGTCATCGTAATCGGAACAGGAGTGGCCGGACAGACCGCGGCGAGCGAGCTCGCGGCGGCCAGCAGGTCGGTGGCCATCACTGATTCACGGGAGTACGGCGGTACGTGTCCGCTGCGCGGTTGCGAGCCCAAGAAGGTCCTGTTCACCGCGGCGGAGGTCGTGGAACGTGCCCGGAATCAGAAGGGTCACGGCTTGGAGGGCGCGCTTCGACTGGACTGGTCCTCGCTGCTGGCGTTCAAGCGGTCGTTCACGGAGCCCGTGCCCGGACGCATCGAAGAGTGGCTCGCCGGAGCCGGTGTGACGCTCTTGCACGGACCTGCGCGCTTCGACGGCCCGACGTCCTCGACATCGGAGGCGTTCGGTACTCGGCCGACAGGATCGTGGTCGCGACCGGCGCGATGCCCCGCCCGTTGCGCATCCCCGGCGAAGAGCACGTCCTCGACAGCGAGGACTTCCTGGCGGCGGGACACGTCGGCCCACGCGTGGTCTTCGTCGGAGGCGGCTACGTGTCGTTCGAGTTCGCGCACATCGCCGCCGCCGCGGGCGCCAAGGTGACGATACTGCACCGGGGACCGCGCGTGCTCGAGGCTTTCGATCCTGATCTCGCCGACATGGTGGTGAGCGGCTACCGGAGCGCCGGCATCGACGTGTTCACGAACGCCACGGTCACCGAGGTCCGTGACGATGGTGGCATGTTCACGGTGGTCTGCGAGGAGGGGCTGGAGGTATTCGCGGAGACGATCGTTCACGGCGCGGGTCGCGTGCCCGCGATCTCCGGCCTCGGTCTCGAGGCCGCGGGTATCGAGCACGGACGTCGTGGCATCGAGGTCGACGGCAGGATGTGCAGCGTGGGCAACGAGCGGGTCTACGCGGTGGGTGACGCGTCCGCAACGGGCGCGCCCCTTACGCCGGTGGCGACCGCGCAGGCCCGTGTCGCGGTGGGGGACATCCTGGAACCCGGCTCTGCCGAGTTCGATCCGCCGGTCACGCCGAGCGTGGTGTTCTCGGACCCGGTCCTCGCCTCTGTGGGCATGACGGTCGAGCAGGCCGAGGCGCAGGGAATCCAGGTCGAGGCGAAGCTCACCGATACCAGTGGATGGGCCGCCTCACGTCGCATCGGCCAGCGGGTGTCGGGCGCGAAGACCATCGTGGAGCGCGGGAGCGGGAGGGTGGTGGGGGCGAACCTGCTCGGACACACGGTGGGCGAGGTCATCAACGTCTTCGCTGTCGCCATGGCGTGCGGGCAGACGGCATCCGATCTCAAGCGAGCCATCTGGGCGTACCCCACCGGAGCCTCGGAGATACCGCACCTGTTCTGAGCGTGCATCCGCGGGACGGACCGGTTCGCGCTACGTGCCGAGTCCGTGTCCGCCGAACTCGTTCCGCAGGGCCTGTACCACCTTGCCGGTGTAGGACGGGGCGTCGTCCGAGTCGAGGCGGAAACGCAGCGCCGCCTCGATGACGGGGACGTCGAGACCGGCTAG
>DSAI01000187.1 GCA_011372845.1 Actinomycetota bacterium | reverse complement strand
GTCCGGTAGGCGTCGGTCGGATTGTATCGGACTTGAGGAAACGCCGTCGTACAGGTAGCATCACGGTTCGTGAAACGTAATCGAGCGGTGTGCGGCTCCGATCCGGGGAGCCCTCAGCATAGATCTCTCAGGCGCATGTGGCGGATTGGGGTATACGTCGCCCTTGCGGCCGTGTGTGGCGCGTTCATCGCCACCGGCGGCGCGTGGGGCACCTGGTTGGGCGACTTCCTCGACGCCGACGCATCCGGCAACGCCACGTACGAGGCGATGGCGATCGCTCCCTCGGCCGTGTACGATGCCGGTTCCAACGCCACCGTCGTGGCGTACCAGGGCGCGAACCTCGACCCCTTCGTCTGCGTGTTCGATCACGACACCGGCCGATGGTCGGAGCCGGTGCGCGTGGGCTCCAACGCCTACCTCGCCGGCAGGATGGATACCCATGGCGGGCCGGCGATCATCCAGGATGCCGATGGCGTGTTCCACGTCTTCTGGGGCGCGCACAACACGAGGCTCTACCACGCGGTGAGCGCCACCCCCGGGGTCGCGGGTAGCTGGAAGCTCAAGAGCATCACCGTCGACGGCTCCAGCGTGACGTGCACGTATCCCGTTCCCGAGCTCTACGAGCACGCCGACGGGACCGGGCTGCGGGTGTGGATGCGCCGGGGCGAGGCCAACCCCATCCGTGGCGATATCGCAAGCATCGTCACCACCAACGGCGTCACCTGGGCGAGGGGCGAGACCGTCATCGAGTCCACAGGCGACTCCCTCTGGTACGATTCCGTGTTCACCGGCGACCACGCCACCCATATCGCGTTCACTCGCGCCCCGAGGACCAGCGACTGGGGCAACGCTGACCCGTTCGTGCGGCAGGGCCTCTACTACGTGCGGTCCGAGGCCGAGGGCGTGTGGACCGATGCTACCGGTACCGTCCTTCCCGGTCCGGCAGTACCCGAGGAGACGATCCTTGGCACGTGCACGGTGGTTGACATCCCTGAGACGGACGAGATCAACCAGGTGGTGGTCCGCGAACTACCGGATGGGAACCCCTGCATCATCTATCTACAGGGCGACACTGATGCCGAGGAGCAGGTCTACTTCTGGCGCTTCACGCGGTTCACCGGCACGGAGTGGACCGAGCCTGTGACCATCGCCGAGACGGATCACTTCTTCGACGCCGCCGACATCGAGGTGGACGACCGTGGCGGCTGGACGTACCTGCACGCATACGTGACCATGGGCGGACGGCCTGACAGCCAGGCTCTTGTGGGCGATCCGCATGCCGCCCGGGGCGGAGACCTGGCCCGCTTCACCTCAGGTGATCTCGGCGGAACATGGTCCGATCAGGTTTGGGTGAAGCAGCAGGACGGCCCCAACGCGCGCTACAACGATCCGCAGGTGGTGCGAGGGGCACCGGTCTCCACGTTGCCCCGTGTGCTCTTCTGTGAGTGGAACAACGATGCGAGCGCGTACTTCCAGAAGGTCTTCCTGTGGGGCGAGGACGGCCTGTTCGGGCGTGAAGTGACGCCTGAGATCACCCGGCTCGCGGGCCTCAACCGGGTGGGAACGGCGGTGGAGGCCGCGAAGAAGGCGTATCCCGTGGTCTCGCCCGCCGTTGTGCTTGCCCGCAAGGACGCGTTCCCCGACGCCCTATGCGGGGCGCCGCTCGCACACGCCTACCGAGCCCCGATCCTGCTCGTGAGCACCGACAAGCTGGACGCGGAGACCCGGGCCGAGGTCCAGCGTCTGCGCCCGTCGCGGGTGCTGGTGCTCGGCGGAACGGCGAGCATCTCCACCACCACTGTGGTGGAGGTTCAGAGCGCGCTCTACGAAGCCGGCATCACCAAGCCCACGATCGAGCGCTTCCCCGGAACCGATCGCTACGACACATCCGCCCTGATAGCCGAGAGGCTGTGCCAACTCAAGGGCAGCCCCAGCGAGGTGGTGCTCGCCTCGGGCGCTGACTTCCCGGACGCGTTGGCCGCGTCACCGTACGCCGCGCGCAGGGGGGAGCCGATCCTCCTCACGCGGCCTGACAGCCTCACGCAGGCAACGTACGATGCGCTGCGGGCCTCGGGCGCGAGCGACGTGTACGTCGTCGGCGGGGAGGCGGCCGTCTCCGGGGATGTGGAGGACGTCCTGAAGGCCCGTGGCTACGTTGTTCGGAGAGCGGCGGGCGCGAACCGGTATGAGACCGCTCGGCTGATCGTCGAGCGGGGGCTCGGACGCGAGCAGGTCTTCGGCATGCAGCGGTTCGTGGTCGCCTCGGGAGAGACCTTCCCCGACGCCATGACCGGCGGGGTGCTGGCGGCGCGGGTGAACGGTCCGTTGTTGCTCACGCGTTCGTCGGGCTCGCTTTCCGATCCCACGCGCTATCTGATCGACCGCTATGCGGACCGCGTGCTCGACGTCTACGTGATGGGCGGCGCTGCGGCGATCGATGAGTCGGTCGTGAACGATCTCCAGATCCGAGTGGTCGGCGACACCTACTAGGCGGGGCTCAGGGCGCGTTGTAGAGCCCCAGCAGATCGGCCGAGTCGGACTCCATGCTCCACGTGGTGGCGGCCGCGTTGCGGCCCGCCCGTGACGTCTCACTGAGCCGGGCATGATCCGATCCGAGCGCAAGGGCCGTCTCCGCGAACGAGCCCGCGTCCCCGGCGGTGAACACCGCCCCCGCGCCCGTCTCCCGCACGATGCGCGCGAGCGGAGCGCAGTCGCTCACCAGCACGGGGCGCCCGTACGCCATGTACTGGAAAAGCTTGTGGGGCACGGTCGCCTCCGTATGCGGGCTCTTCAGGTGCGGCACGAGCCCTATCGTGGCCTGCTCCACGTAGCGCATGGCCTCGTCCTTGGGCAGCCGCCCCGTGAACGTGACCGCATCGCTCAGGCCGAGGCGCCTAACGAGCGCTTCCAGTTCTCCCAGGCTCACACCATCGCCAACGATGGTGAGATGCGCATCGGGCCGCTTGCCGAGTATCGAGGGCATGGCCTCAACGGCGGTCTCGAGACCGCGATGCGGAGCGATCCCGCCCACGTACACCAGGTGCAGCCGGTCGGGCAGCGTGGGAGCATCCGCCAACACCAGTGCGGCGGGCTCGGCGTTGCCGAACACCACCACGCGCGCCGGGTCCGCGCCCAGGCGCACAAGGCGGTCCTTCGCCTCCTCCACCACCACGACCACACGGTCCGCCTCACGCACCACCTGGCGCTCGAACCGCGACGCCCGCGCTCCGGAGAACAGGACCCGGTCGATCCATCGCCGACGCCACAGCCGGAGCGCCGCCGGGTAGTTCTCGTGGAAGTCGAGCACCACCGGGACACCCGTGCGCCGCCCCGCTTTGAGTACGGAGCGAGCATAGGGGAGGTCGTGGCAGTGCAGCGCTTGCGCGCCGTGCTCGGTCACCAGGCGTTCGATGGCGCCTCTCCACGACGGTGAGTCGAGAGTGAGCAGGAACAGGAACGAGTCGAGCCGCCTGCGGAGCGGAGAGCCCGGGTGCACCTTATGCCTGATCGCCCGCACGTTGCCGACGGTCTCCTCGGCGACCTGGCCGTGTTCCCGGCGGCACGACAGCAGCACTTCGTGCCCCGCGCCGGCGAGGACGTCGGCCTCCTTCTCAACGCGGATGTCTGGGGGGAACGGCTGGTTGGCGAGCACCATGCCTACGCGCACGGGGCGACCCCAATCGTCGATGGCGGGTGGGTGGGGCGGTGTCGGCTGGTCAACGGCGCGGTTCCGGTCCCTGGGTGTTGCCGGTATTATACGGCATGTGACCGAATCCACACCCAAACGTCTGCTCGTGCTGTCCTACGAGTTTCCGCCCAGCGGCGGAGGCGGCGTACAGCGCATCGCGAAGTTCTGCAGAGACCTCCGGCACCTCGGCTGGGAGCCCCACGTTATCACCGCGGAGCACGTGCCCGGCCGCCCTGAAGATCCCAGCCTGCTGGCCGACGTAGCCGGTATCCCGGTGACGCGCCTGCCGCATCGGAACGCCGTGCGCGCGGTCGCCCGGCCCATCGCGCAGGTGAAGCGTGTCCTGCGTACCGCCGGCCCCGGCGGTACGGCCGCGGGTGTCGGCGCAGGCGGGGCGCCCTCCATCGGAACGCCGCTCAGTACGCGTATCGTCCGCTGGGTATGCGTCCCCGACGAGGCGCGCCGATGGGCGGCCTCGGTGGTGCGGCACGTGCGGCGTTTCGGCGAGCGGTACGATGCGGTGCTCGCGTCGGGCCCGCCGCACTCCACGCTCATCGCGGGTCGCAGGTGTGCCGAGACGCTCGGCGTGCCGCTGATCGCCGACATGCGTGACGCCTGGGCCACCAATCCGCACTTCCTCCGCCCAACGCCGCTCCACCGTGCGCTTGCGCGGCGTGCCCAACGTCGTGTGTGCGGATCCGCGGCAGTGGTGACCGCCGTGTCGCCTGACATCGCCCGCGAGGCGGAGCGCTTTGGAGCCTCCCGCGCCGTGATGCTTCCCAACGGCTACGACGCCGCCGAGATGCCCCCGCTAACGGGCGCTCCGGGATCACCGCTTGCGCTCGCGTTCATGGGCCGCTTCTACGGGCTCACCGATCCCTCACCGCTCCTCGAGGCGATGCGGACGGTGATCGCCGAGGAGGGCCCGGAGAGTATCCGCTTCGATGTGGTGGGCGAGGGTTCGCCTGCGGTGAGGGAGGCGGTGCGAGCCGCGGGTCTCGAGGAGGTCGTGCGCTTCCACGGGTATCTGCCTCATCGCGCCGCGCTCGAGGTCGTTGCCGGAGCGGACGTGGGTGTTGTGGTGATAGCCAACGTACCGGGATCGCGTGCCGTGTACACGGGCAAGCTCTTCGAGTACCTTGGCATGGGCCTGCCCGTCCTGCTGGCGGGGCCGGTGGACGGTGCCGCCGCCCAGCTCGTTGGAGACGCATCGGCGGGACGGGTGGTGTCGTACGGCGACACGGCCGCGCTCGCCAGCACGCTGCGCGAGATGCTCGTCCTGAAGGTGCGAGGCGAGGCGCTGGCCACGCCCGATGGGGAGCAGGTGGCGCGGTACGAGCGCTCCCGATTGGCGCAGACCCTCGCCACACTCCTTGACGAGATGCTCGGGGATGAGACGTGAGCGCGACGAAGAGCGACACACCCGCACTCGGGGGATTCGACATACGCCTGGTGACGGCGCTGCTGCTTGCCGCGGTGATCGTGGGCCTGCTGCTGGGCGACCCGGGCACGCGCAGCGGCGCCCTGCTCGCCACGCTCGCTCTCGCCGGCGTCGGCGTCGTTGCGCTCCTGCTGTGGAAGGCCGAGTGGAGCGTGCCGCTCATGCTCGTTGCCGCGTCGTTCGACCTGGGCGGACGCATCATCTCCGAGCCCATGCCGCTCACGGCGTATCAGGCGGTGCTTCTGATCGGGCTCGCGTCGTGGGCGCTGCGCCTCCTGGGCGGTGACGAGTCGGCCAGGCCCCGGTTCACGCTCATCGACGCGGGGCTCCTGCTCTTGCTCGGCGCGGCGTTGTGGTCGCTCCCGTTCTCGCTCGACAAGGGCGACACGGTCATGGCGATCGCGCGGCTGGTCTTCATCTACCTGTTCTGCCAGCTCACCTCCACCTTCCTTCGCAAGCAGTGGGTCGTTGATGCGTCTATGGCCGGGTTCGTGGGCGCGGGCGTCCTGCAGGCGCTGATAGCGCTCGCGCAGGTGCTCGGCGCGTCGATCGGCAACACTGCCGTGCGGGTGGCCGGTCCCACATCACCGTTGCGCGGATCCGCGTTCTTCGAAGACCCCAACTACCTCGCTGCGATGCTGGCGGCGGCCGTGGTGGTGGCGGCCATCAAGGTCGTTCACGCCCGCTCGTTGCGGCAGGCGATCCCGTGGCTTGCGGCTGCGGGGGTATCCGCCCTTGGCGTGTACGTCACCTACTCGCGCACCGGCCTGCTTGCGCTCGCGGTGGGGTTGGTGGTCGTGTGGGCGCTGGCGCCGTCGGGTCGCAAGCGATGGGTGTTCCTTGCGGGCGTGCTCGCGGCAGC
>DSAI01000051.1 GCA_011372845.1 Actinomycetota bacterium | reverse complement strand
GCCAACCGCTACGAGACTGCGGCGATGATCGCCGAGACCGTCGATGCCGTTGCGGGGATCATCAACACCGCGTACATCGTGGGCGGCACGGCGTGGCGGTGGGCGCGCCCTCCGTGTATATGGGATCGCCGGTGCTGCTCACGGCTTCGGGGTCGCTGTCCCCGGAGGCCGCGCAGGCGATCGATGATCTCGGCATAACCTCGGTGTACGTGGTAGGCGGGGAGGCCGTGGTCTCATCGGGCGTGGAGGACGATTTTGCGGATATGCTTGGCGCGGCGAACGTCGACCGGCTGTCGGGCGGTTCGCGCTACGAGACCGCCTGGGCGGTGGCGGAGCACGGGGTAGGCCTCGGCTGTATGCCGACTGCATGATACTGGTGAGCGGTCTCAACTGGCCGGACGCGCTGGTTGCCGCTCCGATGGTGTACCAGTACGGTGCGGAGAACGGAGTGTACGGCCCGATCATGCTCACCAGCCCCACATCGCTGTCCGGGGAAGTCAAGGCGTTCGTGGAAGACCACGGGCAGCCTGACTCACTGTGCTACGTCGTGGGCGGCACGAGCGCGGTGAGCGACACCGTTCTGAACCAGTTCAACGCGTTGCGCGCTACCGTGGCGGACTGATCGTCCGCTGTCCGGAAGAACAGCAACACGAAGAGGGCCGGGATTTCCCGGCCCTCTTCGTGTGTGCTGGAATCTGAGTGCGACACCGTCAGATTTTGTGTGACGGGTATTGCATTCGCACGTCCTCTCGGCCTAGAATCACGTTGTTTGGCACTCGGAGGGCGCGAGTGCCAAACAACCACAAGGGGACGCAGGGTGATTTCCGCACGTGGTGCGGTGTCCAGTGTGTTCGTTCCGATCGAAGAAACAGGAGGGTAGAGCATGAACCTGAAGCCGCTGTTCGACAACGTCGTCGTCAAGCCGGCCAAGGCCGAGGAGCAGACCAAGAGCGGTCTCGTGATCCCGGACTCAGCCAAAGAGAAGCCTCAGAAGGGCGAGATCGTCGCGGTAGGCGACGGCCGCTGGGACGACGAGGGTGAGAAGCGTGTGCCGATGGACGTGAAGGTCGGCGACGTCGTCATCTACAAGGAGTGGGGCAAGACCTCGATCAAGATCGAGGGCGAGGAGTTCTTCATCATGTCCCAGAACGACATCCTGGCCGTAGCGAACGGCTAGCGTCCGTCCTGTTCCACCGACCCTGACAGAAGGAGGGGATCAGCCACATGGCTAAAGATATCCGATTCGATGAAGAGGCCCGGCGCGGCCTTGAGTCCGGCGTCAACAAGCTGGCCAACGCGGTTAAGGTGACGCTTGGCCCACGCGGCCGCTATGTCGTGCTCGAGAAGAAGTTCGGCGCCCCCACGATCACCAACGACGGTGTCACCATCGCCAAGGAGATCGAGCTTGAGGATCCGATCGAGAACATGGGCGCCCAGCTGGTGAAGGAAGTCGCCACCAAGACCAACGATATCGCCGGTGACGGCACCACCACCGCGACGCTGCTCGCCCAGGTCATCGTGCGCGAGGGTCTGCGCAACGTCGCGGCAGGCGCGAACCCGCTCGCCGTGAAGCGCGGCATCGAGAAGGCGGTGGACACGGTCGTTGAGACCATCAAGGGCCACGCCAAGGAGATCGAGGACCGCGACGAGATCGCGCATGTCGGCTCGATCTCGGCGGCCGACGAGAAGATCGGCGACAAGATCGCCGAGGCGATGGAGGTCGTGGGCAAGGACGGGGTCATCACCGTCGAGGAGTCGCAGACCTTCGGCATCGACATCGACACCGTCGAGGGCATGCAGTTCGACAAGGGCTACGTCTCGCCGTACATGATCACCGACTCCGATCGCATGGAGGCCGTGATCGACGACCCGCTCATCCTCATCGCCAACAGCAAGATCGGCAACATCCAGGACCTGCTGCCCGTGCTCGAAAAGGTCATGCAGGCCGGCAAGCAGCTCCTCATCATCTCCGAGGACGTGGAGGGCGAGGCGCTCGCCACGCTCATCGTCAACAAGCTGCGCGGCACGTTCACCTCGGTGGCCGTCAAGGCGCCGGGCTTCGGTGACCGCCGCAAGCGGATGCTCGAGGACATCGCCATCGTCACCGGTGCCCAGGTCGTCAGCGAAGAGCTCGGCCACAAGCTGGAGAACGTGACGCTCGACATGCTCGGTCGCGCCGAGAAGGTCAAGGTCACCAAGGACGACACCACGATCATCGGCGGCAAGGGTTCCGAGGACCAGATCAAGGCCCGCATCAACCAGATCAAGGCCGAGATCGAGAACTCCGACTCCGACTTCGACCGCGAGAAGCTCCAGGAGCGCCTGGCCAAGCTCTCCGGCGGTGTGGCCATCATCAAGGTGGGCGCGGCGACCGAGGTGGAGCTCAAGGAGAAGAAGCACCGCATCGAGGATGCGCTCCAGGCGACCCGCGCGGCCGTTGAAGAGGGCATCGTGGCGGGCGGTGGCGTGGCGCTGACCGACGCGACTCCGGCGCTCGAGGCCCTCGAGCTTGCGGGCGATGAGCAGATCGGCGTCAACATCATCAAGAAGGCGCTGGACGAGCCGCTGAAGCAGATCGCGGCCAACGCTGGTTATGAGGGCTCCGTCGTGGTCGAGAAGGTCAAGGCACTGGATGCCGGCCAGGGCCTGAACGCCGCTACCGGCGAGTACGGCGACCTGCTCAAGATGGGCGTCATCGACCCGGTCAAGGTCACGCGCAGCGCGCTGCAGAACGCGGCGTCGATCGCGGCCCTCATTCTCATCACCGAGACCACCGTGAGCGACATCCCGGCCAAGGACGACGCTGCTGCCGCAGCGGCCATGGCTGGTGGTATGGGCGGCGGAATGGGCATGATGTAGCAGCACTCCAGCCGCATCGCGTGGAAGCGGGGCCCCGGACCACGGTCCGGGGCCCCGCTCCGTTACAATGACGGCACGCTCACGAAGGGAGACCGCGATGACCCAGAACGTACACTTCCTCGCGGAGTGGAACCGCCTCAAGAACGAGCACACCCACGACCGCGACAGCGCGAACAACTACGGCTGCTTCAACGTGGAGGCATGCCGCAACTGCAACTACATCTACAACGCCCGAGGCTGCATCGGCTGCCACAACTGCGACAGCGTGATCGAGTGCGTGCAGTGCGTCGACTGTCGTGACTGCGCCTACTGCGTGGGTCTGAACGGCGCGCACTTCCACATCCTCAACAATGAGTACACGGAAGAGGAGTACTACGCGAAGCTCAAGGCGTTCGGCATCGACTGGACCGTTGAGGCGTTCGATCCTCTCGATCCGTACGGGTCGCTCGGCTAGGCGCTGAGGCTGGAGACCCCGGCGATCGCGAACCGGAGTCCGAGATACACCAGGAACGCCGCGCAGGCCCCAAGCAGGACTCTGTAGGCGCGGTCGGGCAGGATGCGCCGCCCTCGCGCGGTCGCCGCGATCACCAGGCCGTACCACGCCACGTCGGCCATCTGGTGGCCGATGAAGAACGCGGCCACGCCGACGGCTCCGATCGCAAGACCGTCCGATGCGAGCTTCACGCCCACTGTCGCCCACCAGAGCGTCCAGTACGGATTCGAGAGACTCACGGTGACGCCCTGGATGACCGGCCCGAGCTTCGGCTCCGGGGTCACGGCGCCGGGGACGGGTACCGTGGCGCCGGAGAGCGTGTCACGTGCGAGCCCGAAGGCCAGCCACAGCAGGATCGCGCCTCCGACGATGCCGAGAACGCTGTTCACCACGGGTGCGGCGAGCAGGCGCTGGAGTCCGAAGGCGAAGCCCACGAGCAGGGCGCCCTCGAGCAGGGCGTGCCCCACGAGCATCAGGGCCGCCGACGCGGGGCCGCGGGTGAGCGTGCGGGATATCGTGACCGTGAGGAACGGTCCCGGCACCATCGCGCCCGACAGCCCCACGAGGAACGCGGCTCCTCCCAGAGCGAGCGCCTCGGTCATGCCGGCGCTCATAGGTCTCCTTCAGGTGCTGAGGAGTGTGGGGGCTCGATGCGTGGAGTGGGTGCCATGATGCTATAGTAGCGCAGCGCCGGGCAGGTCCGGCTGCGTAAGGAAGCACGGTGCGAAAGGGGTAGGTGTGTCGCTCTCCATCGGGATAGTGGGGTTGCCCAACGTCGGCAAATCCACGCTCTTCACGGCCTTGACGCGGCGGCAGGTCGACGCGGCCAACTACCCGTTCGCCACGATCGAGCCCAATGTGGGCCTGGTACCCGTGCCTGATCCCCGGCTGGACCGTCTCGCCGAGCTGGTCAAGCCGCAGCGGGTCGTGCCGGCAACGGTCGAGTTCGTCGACATCGCCGGGCTCGTGAAAGGTGCGAGCGAAGGCGAGGGCCTTGGCAACCAGTTCCTGGCCAACATCCGGGAGTGCGACGCCATCGCGGAGGTCGTGCGCTACTTCTCCGACCCCGGTGTGATCCACGTGGACGGCCGTGTCGATCCGGCATCTGACGTGGAGACGATCAAGACCGAACTGATCCTTGCGGATCTGGCCACCATGGAGCGTGCGGTGCCGCGGCTCGAGAAGGAAGCGAAGCGCGATGCAGCGCTCGGCCCCAAGCTCGCCGTGGCCCGACGTCTCGAGGAGTGGATGGGGCAGTGTCATCGTGCCCGTACCATGGCGATGTCCGACGATGAGCGGACCCTCATCCGTGACCTGCACCTGCTCACGATGAAGCCGATGCTGTACGTGGCGAACGTCGATGAGAGCGAGATCGGCGCGCCGCTCACGGAGATCGACGGTATCGCACCCGTGCCGATCTGCGCCAAGATCGAGTCGGAGATGGCCGAGCTCGATCCCGGCGAACTTGCCGAGTACCTGGAGATGGAGGGTCTGGCGGAGCCGGGGCTGAACGCGCTCGTGCGTGAAGCGTACCGGCTGCTCGGCCTCCAGTCGTTCTTCACCGCGGGTGAGCAGGAAGCACGCGCCTGGACGGTGAGGGTGGGCGCGAAGGCGCCGGAGGCCGCAGGGGTCATACACACCGACTTCGAGAAGGGCTTCATCAAGGCCGAGGTCATCGCCTACGCTGACTACGACGAGCTTGGAAGCGAGACCGCCGCCAAGGCAGCCGGAAAGCTGCGGATCGAGGGCAAGGACTACGTGCTGGCCGACGGTGACGTGGTGCACTTCCGCTTCAACGTGTGAGACAGGGCGTCAGCGGAGCGCTTTGTCCAGCATCCAGTCGTGGAGGTAGGGGAGTACCGTCAATCCTCCCACCATCGTGAACGACTCGATGCGCGTCTCGTGGTTCTCGATATACAGGCGCGTGTGGTTGCTGAGCGTGCGCGGCTGGACCAGCAGTATCGGTGAGACCGACTTGGCCCCCCGCACCCCTGCGGTCAGACAGTCCGGATATGCCTCGCCGTTGGCCACGTAGTGGACAGTCGGGTCGGTGAAGAGCGTCTGCACGATGGCGGTGTTGGTGGCGTAGCGGTCCGGACCCGCCAGCCTGGTGGCGGTGGGGAGCGTGCTCTCCAATGCCGGTGTGATAACGCTCGTGCCGCCGATGACCAGCGTCGATCGCCATGTGTCCGCGTGTGCTGCGGCGAACGCCGCGGTAGGGGCGCTCATGTCGTCGGGTCGTACGAGCAGGACGGGTATCTCGTTCGCGCCTGCGTACGAGGAGATGCTCACGGCGTCTGCGGGACCCGAGCCCGTGACCACGCAGACGTGCCCGCTCTCAGGCACGCCCACCCTGTCCGCGATGAGAGCGGCGGTCTCGTACCGGTTGGCGCCCTGGATCCGCTCGGTGGCCGACTCCTCGATGCTGGCCGCTCGCGCCGCCGCTGCCGCGACCTCCGGCGACACCGCATCGGTCCCGCCGAGCACGATCAGACGCTCCGGCATGAGCCGGGCAAGCTCCGCGGCTGTCTCGTCTGGCAGCGAATCGCGGCCGGTGAGCAGGAGCGGGGCGTCGAGGGCGTGGGACAGCGGGGCGCTGGCCAGCGCGTCAGGCCAGTTCTCCCCGGTCGCAAGCAGCACGGTGCCGGCACCGT
>DSAI01000194.1 GCA_011372845.1 Actinomycetota bacterium | reverse complement strand
GCCGGCGTGGCCTCGCTCTCGGGTGACGCCACCGGATGTGTCGAGCCGACCCCTGGGGATCTTGCCGACGTGGCGCGTGTGACGTCGGCGATGGAGGCGCTCGTTGAGCGGTACGACCTCGACGCGGTCTCCCTCCGCTGTTTCGACCTGCTGGTGTCGCGCGAGACCACCGGCTGCTTCGCGCTGTCGGCGCTCACCGATGCTGGCGTGATGGCCGGATGTGAAGGCGATCTCGTGAGCACCGTGGGCATGGTGTGGGCCAACCTGCTCACCGGCGAGCTGCCATGGATGGCCAACCCCTCGGAGCTCGACGAGACGGCCGACACGCTCAAGCTCGCGCACTGCACGATCGCGCGCGCGATGCTCGAACGCTACCGGTTGCGCTCGCACTTCGAGTCGGGGCAGGGCGTGGGCATCCAGGGCGACCTGCCGCTCGGCCCGGTGACCCTGCTCCGCATCGGCGGAGCCGACATGGAAGCGCTCTGGCTGGCCGAGGGTGAGATCGTGGCACGCGGGGATGCCGAGAACCTGTGCCGTACGCAGGTGGACATCGCGCTTGCCGATGGCGCCGTGAGGGATCTGCTGCACACGCCGCTCGGGAACCACATCGTGATGATCCGCGGTCACCATGCCGCACGCCTGGCCGACTGGTGGGAGACGATGCTGTAAGGCTGGTGCGTCGCCGGGGTGGGGCACGCGCCGTACGAAGTCACTCCGCAGGCGGGGAAGGTGTCGCGGAGGTCATGCCTCCGCGACACCGAGGGCACCCGCCGAGGACTACGTAGCACGGCGCGTGGCTCACCCCAAGCTAGTACTCCTTCAGGATCTCGGAGATGTCCCGTGGCTTCTCGGCATGCTTCCACATCGGGCGGTCGAGCTGCGGGAGCCCGTCCTGGTAGGTGAACGACTCCTCCTCGCGGTAGAACACGCCGATGGGGATCTTGCACTCGTCCGGAGCGCACGTGAGTTCGTGGAACGTGGACATCGAGGTCTCGAACGCCATCGTCCTGTCTGAGGAGTCGTAGTCGTCGAGCTCCTCAAGCTTGTACACGCGGTCGCGGAACCACTTGAAGGTGTTGATCTTGTTCCACGTCACGCACGGCTGGTAGACGTCCACGAGCGAGAACCCGTGGTGGTCGAGCGCCTGGCGGTAGAGCGACTTGAGGTGGTCCACGTCCCCGGCGAACCCGCGCGCCACGAACGTGGCTCCCTGCGCGATCGCCACGCCCACCGGGTTCACGGGCTCCTCCACCACGCCACCCGGCGTGCTCGGCGTCTTCATGAACTGATCGGAGGTGGGGGATGCCTGGCCCGTGGTGAGGCCGTAGATCTGGTTGTTGTGGTAGATGGCCATCATGTCGATGTTCCGGCGGACCGAGTGGATGAAGTGGTTGCCGCCGATGCCGTATCCGTCACCGTCGCCCATGCTCACGATGACCTTGAGCTCCGGGTTGGAGAGCGCGATGCCCGTGGCCACCGGCAGTGCACGGCCGTGAAGGCCGTGGAAGCCCTGTGAGCGGTAGAAGTCGGCGCCGTTGCCGTGGCAGCCGATACCCCACACCATCGCGTAGTCCTCGAAGCCCATGCCCGACTCCTCAAGGACCTCCTTGAGCGCTTTCCACATGTTGAAGTTGCCACACCCGGGGCACCAGGTGGGCTCGAGCGCGCGTTCGATGTCCGCGACCTTAACCATTGTCGGCCACCTCCTTGAGCTTCGCGTAGACCATCTCGGGGCTGAACGGCCGCCCGTCGTAGCGGTGGAGCGTGTCATCCGTGTCCACGAGGCACTGCTCGCGCACGAGGCCCTGGAGCTGACCGGTGTAGTTGCCCTCCACGATCACCGTGCGCTTCGCCGCGCCGAGGAACTGACGGACCTCCTCGGCAGGGAATGGCCACACGGTCACCACCTGCATCGCGGCCACCTTCACGCCGTCCGGCTCGAGCCAGCGCATCGCTTCGAGCACGGGGCCTTTGGTGGTGCCGAAGAACAGCACCGCCACGTCGGCCTCGGCTGTATCGGCGCCGAACACCGCAGGTGGCGGAACGAGCGTGCGCGCCAGCTCGAGTTTGCGCATCCGCTTCTCGTTCTGGGCGGTCCGCTCGGCGGCGATCTCGCCGTTCTGGCCCCACCCGTACTCGTCGTGCTCGTACGAGTTCACCAGCTGGGTGGCGCCCTTCACGCCCGGCAGTACGCGGAGCGACACGCCATCGAAGGTCACCTTGTAGCGCAGGTAGTCACCGTGCTCGCCGAGGGCGTCGGGGTGGTCGGACACATCACCCTCGGACACGAGCTTACCGCGGTCCACCGTCACCGTGTCGAGGTCGAAGTACGGTACCGACTGCCGGTTGTCCGAGAGATAGCTGTCGCCGAGGATGATCACCGGCGTCTGCAGCTGGTCGGCGAGGTTGAACGCCTTCCAGGAGAGGTCGAAGGCGTCGGTCTGGTCACCGGGGGCGAGCACCACGCGCGGGAACTCGCCCTGGCCGGCGTGGATCACGTAGCGCAGGTCGCTCTGCTCGGTCCAGGTGGGCATCCCCGTTGCCGGTCCGGGGCGGGTGAACACGCCCACGACGACGGCGCTCTCGCTCACCCCGGCCATGCCGAACGCCTCCGTCATCAGCGCGAAGCCGCCGCCGGAGGTGGCGCACATCGAGCGAGCGCCCGTGAAAGCCGCGCCGGCCACCATGTTCATCGCCGCAAGCTCGTCTTCCGTGTGCTTCACAACCACGCCCGCATCGCGCTCGTGCGCGGCCATGAAGTGCAGCAGCGACGAAGCGGGCGTCATCGGATACGCGGCGTAGAAGCCGATGCCCGCCGCGAGCGCGCCGAGGCCCACTGCTTCGTTACCGTCAACGAGCACGCGGCGCGGTGCATCAGGGAGGCCCTCGACCTTCATCCAGAAGTCGCCCGCCATCTTGGACACGTATCCGTGTCCTACTGTCGCTGCGGCGATGTTCTGCTCGGTGATCTCCTCGGCCTTGTGGGCGAACTGTGCGGCGATCGACTCGGCGAGCGTGTCGAGCGGGAAGTGCACCAGGCCGAGTGCGGCGCCGAGCGCCACGGTGTTGGCCATGATCGGGCCGCCGGCTTCCTTGGCGAACTTCTTGAGCGGTACCGGTACGGGTCGTACGCGCCGGCTTGGCAGCCGCCCGTCGGTGGAGGTGACCTCGGGGTCGAAGATCACCGCGCCGCCGTCGATGACCTCATCGAGATGCTTGTCGACCGTCTGGCGGTCGAAGGCGATAAGCACATCCACGGTCTCGACGTGGCTGGATATCGGCCTCGGGCTGACCCTGAGGGTGTAGGTGCTGTGGCCCCCGCGGATGAGCGATGGGTACTCCGTGAGGTCGAAGACCTCGAGCCCGGCGTTCACGAACGCCCGCGCGAGCGTTTGGCCTGCGGCCTTGATGCCCAGGCCTGCTGCGCCGCCGATCTTCACGCGCAGCTCGCTGCCCTTCTGGGGAAGTGGCACGGGTGAGCCTCCTTCACGGTGGGTACGTGTACGCTATCCTTTGTACCCCTGGCGGACGAGGATGCATACTGCGAGGTGCGGAAGGAGGCAGTGTGGACGGAGATGGTTCGACGACCGTGCTCGTTGGCGTGACGGGCGGTATCGCAGCGTACAAGAGCTGCGAGCTGGTGCGCGCGCTCATGAAGCGCGGCTACCGCGTGAAGGTCGTGATGACCGATGCGGCAACGCGGTTCGTCACCCCGCTCACGTTCCGCACGCTCACCAACGAGCCCGTGGCGGTATCACTGTGGGAGGACGACCCGTCCGCGCCGGTGCACCACATCTCTCTTGCCGAGGAAGCCCACGTGTTCGTGATCGCGCCGTGCACCGCCAACGTGATCGCCAAGATCGCGCAGGGGAGGGCCGACGACCTGCTCACCACCGCCGCGCTCGCTACAGAGGCGCCCATCGTGGTGGCGCCGGCGATGAACGTGCACATGTGGCGCGACGAGGCCACGCAGGAGAACGTGGAGCTTCTGCGCGCCCGCGGCGTGGTGTTCGTGGAGCCGGACAGCGGCGAGCTCGCCTGCGGTGACGTGGGTGAGGGACGTCTCGCGCCGGTGGAGGCCATAGCCGAGGCCGTGATGGCCGAGGCCGAACGGGCGCAGGACCTCGCCGGGCGGCACATCCTGGTGACTGCCGGCGGTACGCAGGAGCCGATCGACCCCGTTCGGTACATCGGCAACCGTTCGTCGGGCAAGACAGGGTTCGCCATCGCCGACGAGGTGGCACGCAGGGGGGCGCGCGTCACGCTGGTGACGGGCCCCACGCATCTGGCCGACCCCTTCGGGGTGGAGGTCGTGCGCGTGCGGACCGCGCTCCAGATGCACGCCGCCGTGATGGGGCGCGCCGGGGACGCGGATGCGGTGGTGGCCTCGGCCGCTGTTGCTGACTTCCGTCCCGCGGAGGTCGCTTCGGGCAAGATCAAGAAGACCGACGCCCCGGAGGCGATCGCTCTGGTGCGCAATCCCGACATCCTGGCCGAGCTTGGAGCGCGCGAGGAGCGTCCGGTGCTCGTGGGCTTCGCGGCCGAGACATCCAACGTGGAGCTCAACGCCCGGCACAAGCTCGAGGCGAAGCGCTGCGACCTGGTGGTGGCCAACGACGTGAGCGACCCCGCACTCGGCTTCGGTACCGATGCCAACCGCGTTGCGTTGGTGACCCGCGATGATGTGGAGTGGCTGCCGGTGCTGTCCAAGCGTGTCATCGCGCACGCGATCGCCGATCGCCTCGCGCGTCTGCTCGGAGGCGCTGACGCGGAGTGAGCGGAGCGCAACTGCACATCCACTCGGGAACGGTCTTCTTGGTAGCGCTCGCCCTGGCGGTGCTCGTGCTGCTGCACGGGTGGATCACCCGTGCCCGGCGACGCACCATCGCCTCCCGGCTGTTCGGCGTCTTCTATGGCGCGTGGGTGGTGTCCGTGACGCTGCTGCCGTTCGAAGTGGCCCCGCCCGGCTCTGGCGTGGGGCTCGACCCGTACTGGCGCGAGTCGGTGAACCTCGTGCCGCTTCGAACCATCCGCCTCTACCTGGAGAGCGACCTGGGGCGCGTGGCGTGGGAGAACCTGCTCGGCAACCTGCTGTTGCTGGTGCCGCTTGGCGCGCTGGGGCCGTGGGCGTGGCGCAAGCTCGACAGGTGGGGGTGGGTCCTCGGCACCGGCCTGTGCGTCTCGCTCGGGATCGAAGCGCTGCAGTTCTCGAAGCGGTTCATCGATGCCCTGCAGACGACCCGCTCGGTGGACATCGACGACGTCATCCTCAACACGGCCGGTGTCGCCCTCGGGTATGCGCTGTTCGTGGTGGTGCGCGCCATCGGGAGAGCGCTGCAGCGGCTGCGCCGCAAGGACGGCTGATCGTCTCGCCGAGTTGTGTGCTTCCTGTGGATATGCGCTGCTCAGGGGCCATGCGCCGCCGCGTTGGCATCAGCCTTGCATACCCGACGTGTCCGCCGTGGCTCCGAACCGGGTGTCCGCGGCGGTGACATGTCCCCGTACGCAGGAGGCGTATGAGTACCGCTAAGGCGTTCGTTTCACTCGTGACCATCGTACTGGCTATCTCACTGTTCCCGTCGGCCCCGTCCGCGCATGCCGCGGTTGTGATGCCGCCAACGACCGCTGCCGCAGCGGGCGATATCCCGTCACTCACTGCCGAGGTCACCCGTACGGTTATCGCCGACTCCCGCGCGCGCAGCTCGCTCGTCTGGCTCGGCACGCGCCTTCAGGCGCTGCGCGACCGCATCCCCGAGGCGCGTTCCGGCGAGACACGCGCGGCCATCTCGATCGAGATAGCGGCGCTCACCGCGGAGCGTGAGTTGCTTGCCGCAGAGGCGCAGGCGGCATCGCGAGCTGCTGCAGCTGCCCGTGAGGCTCTGGCCGACGCCGAGGCCGCAGAAGCCGAGCGCGTTCGCGCCGAGCGTATCGCCGAGTTCGGACTGTTCCCCGTTGCGGGCGAGAACCGGTTCGTGGACAGCTGGGGCGCGCCGAGGAGCGGCGGGCGCCGGCACAAGGGCACCGACATCATGGCCGCCACAGGCACGCCGCTGGTCGCCACCCG
>DSAI01000091.1 GCA_011372845.1 Actinomycetota bacterium | reverse complement strand
GCTATGTGATGTACCGGCAGGTGATGGGTGCGGCGGACGTACCCGCCGATGTGCAGACGGATACAGGGATCGAGCAGCTCTTCGACATCTTCTGGTCGGGGGCCTCGGCGGATAAGGAGCAACGAGATGAGTGACGTGTTGGTCGTATACGGAACGAAGACGGGGTGCACCGCCGGTATCGCCGAGAAGATCGGCGCCACCCTGGCGGAGGCGGGGCTCTCGGCCGATGTCCATCCGGTGGAGAAGGAGCCGGAGCCTTCCGGGTACCGCGCTGTGGTCGTGGGGAGCGGCGTCCGCGCGGGTAGCTGGCATGGCGCCGTGAAGGAATGGGTGACCGCCAATGCCGAGGCGCTTACAAGCAGACCCGTGGCCATGTTCACAGCGTGTCTGACAATGGCGAGCGACCCCGAGAAGGCTGACGAGGTGCGTGCCTACACCGACGCGCTGTTGGCGGAGACCGGTATCACGCCGATCGATATCCGCCTCTTCGCCGGCATGAACGAGCCCAAGGCGTTCTCGCTCCCTGAGCGACTGATCATGAAGGCGATGAAGGCGCCGCAGGGTGACTTCCGCGACTACGAAGCCGTTGCCGGGTGAGCCCGCGGCATCGCGACCGGACTCAGGGGTGACGCCTGACGGCCTTCTGGACGCAGCCCCAAGCGAGACGTACCTCCGACCACGAACAAGGAGCATCAACATGCAAGCAGCACGTCGCAAAGGGATAGCCGCTCTTTGTCTCATCATTGCCCTTCTGGCGGGCGCGACGTCAGCGATAGGGGTGTTCGGGCGCGGTGACGGCACAACGGAATCGGCTGTCAGCATCCGGGGCGAGCGCTATGAGTACGTCACCACGGGCGTGTACGCGTTCAATGCCGAGCGGGTGGTCGCCGAGGGCGTGGGCTGGGATGTGCTCACGCTGTTCGTGGCGGTTCCCGCGCTCATCGCGTGTGTCGTGCCGGTGGCCCGCGGTTCCCTGCGCGGCCGTCTCATCGCCGCCGGTATCCTCGGCTATCTCGTCTATCAGTACCTGATGTACGCGGTCTTCTGGGCGCTTGGGCCCCTGTTCCCGGCGTTCGTGGCGCTCTATCCGCTTGCGGCGGCGGGCATCGTGTGGATCGTGAGCACGATCGATCTGCCAGCGTTGCCGGACCGGTTCAGCGACCGGTTCCCTCGCCGCTCGATCGCGATCTTCTGCGGCGTGATGGCCCTGCAGTTGGTGGGCATGTGGATCCCGCGTATCGCCACGGGACTTTCGGGCGATCTCGCCGGCGCAGGGTTGCTCGGAACGCCCACGCTTGCGGTGCAGGCGCTCGACCTCGGCATCATCGTCCCGTTGGCGCTCGCCACGGCGGTGTTCGCGTGGCAGCGGAGGCCGGTGGGCTACCTTCTGGCGGCGGTGTTCTCGGTAAAAGGGGTGACGATGTCGGGCGCCATCGTGGCGATGCTCGTATCCGCCTGGATCGTGGAGGGCACGCTGGATGTCGCGCCGTTCGCACTGTTCTCGGTGGCCACACTTGTTGCCGGGGTCATCGCGTTCTTCGTGCTCGCGAGCGTTCGTGAGGAGGCGCTGGCGCAGGAGGCGTGACCCGCATGGGGTTGTAGGCGCGTGCGGTAGAATGCGCACAACCGTCAGCGCTGCTTAGGGGGTCCCGGTGGAGCCAGTGAATATCATCCCGTGTCTCGACATGAAGGAAGGGCGCGTCGTGAAGGGCGTGAACTTCGTCGACCTGCGTGACGCGGGCGATCCCGTTGAGAACGCCGCCTTCTATCGGGAGGCTGGAGCCGACGAGGTGGCGATGCTCGATATCGCCGCAACGGTGGAGGGCCGCAGTACGCGCATCGCCTGGGCGCGCGAGGTCGTCGGGGCTCTCGGAGAGGTGCCCCTCACGGTGGGCGGCGGCGTCAGGGAGCTCTCCGACTTCGACGCACTCTTCGAGGTGGGCGTGGCGAAGGTCTCAGTGAACAGCGCCGCGGTGGCGCGTCCCGACCTGATCACCGAGGCGGCCGACGACTGGGGTTCCGGCCGTGTCGTGGTGGCGATCGACGGCCGCCGTAACGAGGAGATGCCCTCGGGCTTCGAGGTGGTTGTGAGCGGCGGGCAGAAGGGGACGGGGATCGACTGCGTGGAGTGGGCGACCCGCTGCGAGAGTCTGGGCGCGGGCACGCTGCTTCCCACCAGCATGGACGGCGACGGTACGCTTGCCGGCTACGACCTCGAGTTCACCCGTGCGATCGCCGACGCCGTGGACCTGCCGGTGATCGCGTCTGGTGGGGCCGGCGAACTCGAGCACTTCTACGACGGCGTGAAGAAGGGCCATGCCTCGGCGCTGCTGGCGGCATCGGTGTTCCACTTCCGCACGTTCACGGTGGCGCAGGTGAAGGAGTATCTTGCCGAGCGGGGGATACCGGTCCGCCTCTAGCATGGCGGTATGCGTTAGAATGTATCGAACCGCGTCCAAAACTGAGGAGTGACCATGCCTCGCCATGACAATATCCAGAAGGTCATGATCATCGGCTCGGGGCCGATCGTCATCGGCCAGGCCTGTGAGTTCGACTACTCAGGCACACAGGCGTGCAAGGCGCTCCGTGCGCTCGGCTACAAGATCGTGCTCGTGAACTCGAACCCGGCCACGATCATGACCGATCCCGTGATGGCCGACGAGACCTACATCGAGCCGCTCAACCTGGAGACGCTCGAGCGCATCATCGCCGAGAGCCGGCCCGACGCGCTGTTGCCCAACCTCGGCGGTCAGACCGCACTCAACCTCTCGCTCGAGCTCAACCGCCGCGGCATCCTCGAGAAGTACGGCGTGCGCATCATCGGTGTGAGTCCCGACGCCATCGAGCGGGGCGAGGACCGGCTCGAGTTCATGCGAACGATGGAGCGCCTCGGTGTGGAGACCGCGCGCGGCGTGACGGTGGAGACCCTTGAGGACGCCGAGCGCGTGGCGGCGGACTTCGGCTACCCGGTGGTCATACGGCCGGCGTACACGATGGGCGGCACCGGTGGCGGCATCGCCTACAACGTGGAGGAGCTGCGGACGATCACGGCACGCGGCCTTCAGGCATCGATGGTGGGTCAGGTGCTCGTGGAGGAGTCTGTCCTCGGCTGGGAGGAACTCGAGCTCGAGGTCGTTCGCGATGCAGAAGGCCAGATGATCACCGTGTGTTTCATCGAGAACGTCGACGCCATGGGCGTGCACACGGGTGACAGCTACTGCACGGCGCCGATGATGACCATCTCCTCCGAGTTGCAGGCACGGCTGCAGGACTACGCCTATCGCATCGTGGAAGCGATCGAGGTGATCGGCGGCACCAACGTGCAGTTCGCCCACGACCCAGTGAGCGATCGCGTGGTGGTGATCGAGATCAACCCGCGCACGTCGCGCTCGAGCGCGCTCGCGAGCAAGGCCACCGGTTTCCCGATCGCGCTCGTCTCCAGCCGGCTTGCGGGTGGTCTCACGATGAACGAGATCCCGTACTGGCGAGACGGTACGCTGGAGCGCTACACGCCGGGCGGCGATTACGTGGTTGTGAAGTTCGCACGCTGGGCCTTTGAGAAGTTTCCCGGCGCGCAGGACAAGCTCGGCACCCAGATGCGGGCGGTGGGCGAGGTCATGTCCATCGGCGCTCACTACAAGGAGGCGTTCGGCAAGGCGATCCGCTCGCTCGAGAACGGGCGTATGGGGCTCGGCTTCGCGAAGGACTTCAACGCGCGTCCGCTCGACGAGCTCATGGCGCTGCTCGCCGAGCCCACGAGCGAGCGGCAGTGGATCATGTACGAGGCGCTGCGCAAGGGTGCCGACATCGATGAGCTCGTGCGCAAGACGTACATCAAGCGCTGGTTCATCGAGCAGATGGCCGAGCTGGTGGCGCTCGAGGAGGCGCTGCTGGAGTTCGCCACCGGGCGAGGCGTAGCGGGAGCGGGCGTGCGGAGCGCCGAACCGCTCCCCGACGAGCTTCTCGTGCGCGCAAAGCGCGAAGGGTTCGCCGATGCGTACCTGGCGAAGATCCTCGGCATACCGGAGCCTGAGGTCCGCCGCCGGCGTCTCGAGCTCGGCGTGACGCATGCGTATCAGGCCGTACCGGTCTCCGGCGTTGAGGATGCCGCCTACTACTACTCCACCTACAACGATGATGACAACGTCCCCGTCTCCGACGCGCGGAAGATCATGGTGCTCGGCGGCGGTCCCAACCGCATCGGCCAGGGCATCGAGTTCGACTACTGCTGCGTGCACGCCGCCTTCGCGCTCCGCGAGCTCGGCTACGAGACGATCATGGTGAACTGCAACCCCGAGACCGTCTCCACCGACTACGACACCTCGGACAAGCTCTACTTCGAGCCCCTCACGGTGGAGGATGTGCTGGCCATCTACGAGAAGGAGCGCCCCGAGGGCGTGATCTGCCAGTTCGGCGGCCAGACGCCGCTCAACATCGCTCGCGAGCTCGAGGAGGCGGGCGTGCCGATCGCGGGCACGAGTCCCGAGACGATCGACCTGGCCGAGGACCGCGACCGCTTCCGCGAGATCATGGAGCGGTTGGGGATCCCGATGCCCGAATCCGCGATGGTCTCGAACCTCGAGGAGGCGCTTGAGGCGGCCGCGAGCATCGGCTATCCGCTCATGGTCCGGCCCAGCTACGTGCTCGGCGGGCGTGGGATGGAGGTCGTGCACGATGAGGAGATGCTGCGGACGTACGTGACCGCGGCGGTGGATGTGGCGCCGGAGCGCCCGCTTCTGATCGACCGCTTCCTGGAGAACGCCATCGAGTGCGAAGCCGACGCGATCGCCGACGGCACAGACGCCTTCGTGCCCGCCGTGATGCAGCACATCGAGTACGCCGGTATCCATTCGGGCGACTCGGCGTGCGTGATACCCCCGGTGATCATCTCCGAGGAGGACCTCGCCACCATCGACGACTACACGCGACGCATCGCCATCGAGCTCGGCGTGGTGGGCCTCATGAACATGCAGTACGCGATCTCCGACGGTGTGGTGTACGTGCTTGAGGCCAACCCGCGTGCGTCGCGCACGGTGCCGCTCGTGTCGAAGGTGGCCGACATCCAGATGGCTCAGATGGCCACGCGCGTGATGATGGGGGAGAAGCTCGCCGACCTCGCGCTCGAGCGCAAACCCATCCCGCACTTCGGCGTGAAGGAGTCGGTCTTCCCGTTCAACATGTTCCCCGAGGTCGACCCGCTGCTCGGCCCCGAGATGCGGTCAACCGGCGAGGTGCTCGGCCTGGCCGACAGTTACGGGTTGGCCTTCTACAAGGCGCAGGAGGCCACCGGGACGCGTCTACCCGATGAAGGATGCGTGCTCATCACGGTGGCCGAGCGCGACCGTGAGCGGATACTCCCCGCGGCACGGGAGTTCGCGAGCCTCGGCTTCCGGATCATGTCCACCAGCGGCACCGCGGCGTTCCTCGGCGAGCATGGCGTCGAGGCCCTCCCGGTGCTCAAGCTCCACGAGGGCCGTCCCAACATCCAGGACGTGCTCACCAACGGCGAGATCCACCTGGTGGTGAACACGCCAGCGGGCAAATCGAGCGAGTTCGACGACTCGTACATCCGCAAGGCCGCGATCAAGCATCGCGTGCCGTACATCACCACCACATCGGCGGCGCTGGCGGCCGCGCAGGGAATCCGCGCCCACCGCGAGTCGCCGGGCAGCGTGCGGTCGCTCCAGAGATACCACGCAGACATCGGGTAGATGCCTGGTAGAAGAACCCGTTCAGCCATGACGCAGGGAAACGCCGTACGGGCTGGAACGGTACCCGTGAGTAGGCATGTTCGCAGGAAAGGAGGATGGGGCAGGGTCAGGCGATTGCTGATCGGCGCGCTTGTGGGCGCGCTCGCGCTCGCCCTCGTCGGCTGCAGTGGCGGTTCGGATACGGTTGCCGAGGAGGTGGCCGGTTCTGCGGTTGGCGGAGACGTTGATGTGAGCGATGAGAGCGTCACCGTCGGTACGGACGATGGAGACATCACGTTCAGCGGGGGTGAAGGCGGCCTGGGCAAGAACTTCCCCTCGGACATTCCCGTCCATCCTGACGCCGAGGTCTCGTCATCGAGCAGTATCGTTGCGGATGCAGGCTCCGAGCACTATGCGGATCTCTATGTCGACGATAGTGTGGCCGCCGTGTACGACTGGTATGTTGACGAACTGTCGTCTAGCGGCTGGGCGATCGGGGACGAGCTGCAGATGACCACCGATGACGGCGAGTTCATGGGGCTCGAGGCCACCAAGGGTTCGATGCAGT
>DSAI01000200.1 GCA_011372845.1 Actinomycetota bacterium | reverse complement strand
CGTAATCCTATCGTCACGTGCCATCCATCACTTGAACCCGTACAATCGGAGCGTCGTGTCCCCATCCGCGTAAGAGAGGCGTGACGCATGCGCTATACCCGTGTCCGTGCCGGTGTCGCTGTGCTATGCGCGGCGGCGCTCCTGACGATCTTCACAGGTGCCGGGAGTCTCGCTCACGGGTGGTCGGCGGAAGACGAGACCGTGGGCTACACCACGATCGCTCAGGATCCCACACTGAGCGCGGTGGCGCCCGAGGTGGCGATGCCCTCCGGCATCTTGCGCACGATGGACGGACGCACACTGTGGAGCCGCGACCCGGACGCTCAGCGCGCCATGGCTTCGACTACCAAGATCATGACCGCTCTCGTGGTTCTCGAACACGCTGAGATGAGCGACGTGGTCACCGTCTCGCGTGATGCGGCGGGAGTGGGCGAGGCCGAGATCGACCTGCGGCCCGGACAGGAGATCACTGTCGGCATGCTGCTCGAGGGGATGCTGGTCCGCTCAGGGAACGACGCGGCGATCGCGTTGGCCGAGCACGTGGGCGGCAGCCTCGACGGGTTCGCGGTCATGATGAACCAGAAGGCGGCAGACCTCGGGCTGAGCCATTCGTCGTTCGCCAACCCCCACGGGCTCGATGAGCCCGGGCACTACTCGTCGGCGCAAGACCTCGCCACGCTCTCCACGCTGGCCATGTCCGATCCCCGGTTCGCCGAGATGGTCTCGCAGCCGTCGGTGATGGTGGATGACGGGCAGGGCGGCGCGAAGCGTTACGAGAGTTCGAACAAGCTTCTGGGCACGTACGAGGGCGCGAACGGTGTGAAGACCGGTTGGACGAACAAGGCAGGATACTGCCTTGTCGCCTCGGCACAGCGCAACGACATCGGGCTGGTAGCCGTGGTGCTCGGCACGGAGTCCGAGGACGAGCGGTTCGACGAGGCGCGCATCCTGCTCGATTGGGGATACGAGCATTACCGGCCCATCGAGGTCGCCACTGCCGAGACCACGGCCGCACTTGTTCCGGTGACCGATTATCTCGACCGCACGGTTCCCGCGGTGGTGGGGGAGAGCGTGACGGTACCCGTGTTCGACCTGGACGGCGAGATCTCGGCGAGCGCTGACGTGGTCCACGAGGTGGAGGCGCCCGTCTTGGCGGGGCAGCGTCTGGGAACGCTCACCGTGAGACAGGGAGAGCGGCTGCTCGCCCAGGTGCCGATCGTGGCTGTGCGGGACGTTGCCGCCCCCGACACATGGGAGCGGATCGAGATCTGGTTCACGCGGATATGGCGGAGCGTGTTCGGCGGGCAGTTGCAGGCGCCCGCCGTGCCGCTCGTATGAGAGGAGTGCCGATGATCGAGGCAGGACGGATGACCCCGCTGTACACCGAGCATGTCGCGCTTGGCGCGCGGATGGTCGACTTCGCGGGGTGGCAGATGCCGGTCCAGTACGCGGGGATCATCGAGGAGCACAACGCCGTGCGCTCCGCCGTGGGAATCTTCGACGTTTCTCACATGGGAGAGTTCCGCGTGTTCGGGTTCGATGCCAGGGAGTCGTTGCAGCGCATCATCACCAACGACCTCGATAGGATATCGACGCTTGGCAGCGCGCTGTACACCGTGATGTGCGACGAGGACGGCGGTATCATCGACGATCTCATCGTGTATCACACCGGTGATCTCGAGTACCTGATCGTGGTGAACGCCGCGAACCGGCAGACCGACTGGGACTGGATCACGGCCCATCTGCCCGAGACGGTGGAGATCGCTGACGAGAGCGATCGCACGGCCCTGATAGCCGTGCAGGGCCCCCATGCACTCGCGGTCATCGGAGAGCTCGCGGGCGAGGGATGGACCCCGCCGGACCGCTTCGAGGTCGGCGAGGCCGCACTCGATTCGGTGCCCGTGCTGGTCGCCCGCACCGGTTACACGGGCGAGGACGGCGTCGAGGTGTTCTGTCATGCGTCGCAGGCGGCCGCGATCTGGCGCACGTTGCTCAGCTTCTCCGAGGTGTCGCCGTGCGGGCTGGGGGCGCGGGACACCCTGCGGCTCGAGATGGGATACCCGTTGTACGGAAGCGACATGGATCGCGGCGTCGATCCGGTATCGGCCGGTCTCGGGTGGGTGGCCCCGAAGGCCAAGAGCGGCTACATCGGCGCCGAGGCGATAGCGCGCGTGAGAGCGGAAAGTCCGGAGCGCAAGCTCGTCGGGCTCACCGTCTCCGAGGGCGTGCCACGACACGGCTATCCCGTGTTGCATGGGGGTGAGGAGGTGGGTAAGGTGGCAAGCGGCACGTTCTCGCCGACCCTCGGGCACGGGATCGCTACCGCGTACGTCCCAGTGGCGCTCGCGGATCCGGGCACCGGTCTCGAGGTCGGGATCCGGCGCAAGGTTGCATCGGCGGTCGTCACCAAACCGCCGTTCGTGAAGACGACATCGCTTTCGGCCCTGAAGTCGTAGGCGAGAACAGGGAAGGAGTTCCATAGATGTATCCCAAGGAGCTGAAGTACGACCGTGAGCATGAGTGGGTCCGTCTTGATGGCGACGTCGCCACGATCGGCATCTCCGACTTCGCGCAGGACCAGCTCGGCGAGGTCGTCTACGTGGACCTTCCCTCCGTCGGGGAAGCGGTCAGCACCGGCGAGTCGTTCGGCGAGGTGGAGTCGGTCAAGTCGGTCTCCGAGCTGTTCTCTCCGATCAGCGGCGAGATCGTCGAGGTCAACGAGGCGCTTGAGGACGCTCCTGAGACCGTCAACGAAGACTGCTACAACGCGGGCTGGATGATCAAGGTCAAGGTGGAGGACACAGCCGAGGTCGAGGCGTTGATGGACGCCGACGACTACGAGGCCTACATCGCCGAGGAAGCGTGACGCATGCGCTTCATCCCTGTGACCTGCGGCGAGCAGGACGAGATGCTGGACAGCGTAGGCGTACCATCGATCGACGGACTCTATGAGGACATCCCCGTGGGGGCGCGCCTGGCGCGCCCCCTGGACCTTCCCGGCGCCATGGGAGAGATCGAGCTGGCCGCGCACATCGAGAAGCTCGCCGCCGCGAACGAGGATGGCAGCCGCATGGTGTCGTTCCTCGGCGGCGGGTGCTACGACCATTACGTTCCCGCGATCGTGGACTCCGTGGTGAGCAAGCCGGCGTTCTTCACCGCTTACACGCCGTACCAGCCCGAGGTGAGCCAAGGCACGCTACAGGCGATCTACGAGTACCAATCGATGATCTGCCAGCTCACCGGCATGGAGGTGAGCAACGCGTCCATGTACGACGGCGCGACCGCTCTTGCGGAGGCCGCTCTCATGGCCGCGCGTGTCACCAAGCGGCACAGGGTGGTGGTGTCGGCCACCGTGCATCCTGAGTGGCGCGAGACGTTGGCGACGTATGTGGAGTCGGGGACCCTCGAGGTGGTGGAGGTCGCGGCCAAAGACGGCGTGTCGGATGGTGCGGCGATAGCCGCTGCGCTCGATGACGCCACTGCCGCCCTCCTCATCGCTTCGCCGTCCTTCTACGGCACGCTGGAGGATCTCCGCTCCCTCGGAGAGGCTGCCCATGAGGTGGGCGCGCTGTTCGTGGTAGCCACCGATCCAGTGCTGCTCGGCGTACTCGAGCCACCGGCATCGTACGGCGCTGACATCGTGGTGGGCGAGGGGCAGTCCCTCGGAAACGCCATCTCCTTCGGCGGGCCGGGTCTCGGCGTGTTCGCGTGCCGGAAGGCACACATACGGCAGATGCCGGGCCGCGTGGCCGGGCGCACGACCGACGTGGACGGCCGCACAGGCTTCGTCCTCACGTTCTCGACCCGCGAGCAGCACATCCGGCGGGAGAAGGCCACCTCCAACATCTGCTCCAACCACTCACTGAACGCGCTCGCGGCGGGGGTCTATCTCGCCGCCATGGGGGCCGATGGGCTTGCGGGCATCGGCCGCGCGAGTGTGGCCAAAGCGCACTATCTCGAAGGCGCGCTTGTGGCCACAGGGCGGTTCGAGCGCGTCTTCGACGCGCCGTTCGCTGCCGAGTTCACCTTGCGCTACCGGGGTGAGGCGACGGCGATGCAGGCGCGTCTGCGCGAGTCGGGCTACCTGGCCGGGCTCGACCTTGGCAGGTTCTCGGCTGACGATGCCGGACTGGTCATGTTCGCGGTGACTGAACGGCATACGCGCGCGGTCCTCGACCGGTTCGTGGAGGAGGTGAGCGCGCTATGAGCGACGCGGATCGCATCGACGCACGGACGGCGGAGGCCGGGACCAGAGAGCCGCTCACAGGCACGTTGATCTTCGAGCGGGGAGCCGAGGAGTCGCGCTGTGTCGAACCACCGGTGCTCGACGTGCCCTCGGTCGACCTGGAGGATGTCCTCGGCGGACACGCGAGAGCCATGGCGCCCGTGTTGCCGCATGTGACCGAGGTCGAGCTCGCCCGGCACTACGAGCATCTTGCGAGCGCCAACTTCGGCGTGGACAGCGGATTCTATCCGCTCGGCAGTTGCACCATGAAGTACAACCCGAAGGTAGACGAGTGGGCATGCCGCCTGCCCGGCTTCGCCAGGATCCATCCGTATCAGCCCGAGGAGACCGTGCAGGGCGCGCTCGAGCTCATGTGGGGCTTGCAGGAGGCGCTCGCGGAGGTCGCGGGTCTGCCGGCGGTCTCGCTGCAGCCGGCGGCCGGCGCGCACGGGGAGCTCACCGGGTTGCTGACCATCCGCGCCTACCACACCGCCAACGGCGATCCGAGACGACGTGTGCTCGTGCCCGATTCGGCGCATGGCACCAACCCGGCCACCGTGGCGATGTGCGGCTACGAGGTCGTCCAGGTGCCGAGTGATGAGCGGGGCGGCGTGGATGTGGCGGCGCTCAAGAGGCTGCTCGATATCGATGTGGCCGCGCTGATGCTCACCAACCCCAACACGCTGGGGCTGTTCGACGAGAACATCCTGGAGATCACCTCGGCAGTGCACGAGGTGGGTGCGCTGGCGTACTGCGACGGCGCGAACCTGAACGCGATCATGGGCTGGTCGCGGCCGGGGGATATGGGCTTCGACGCGCTGCACATCAACCTTCACAAGACCTTCGCAACGCCGCACGGCGGCGGCGGTCCAGGTGCCGGCCCGGTGGCGGTGAGCGACGCGCTGGCGCCGTATCTGCCGGGGCCGGTGGTGGCTCAGCGTGACGGTGGCTTCGCGTTCGCCTATCCCGAACGGTCGATCGGTCGCGTTCGGTCGTACGCGGGGAACTTCGGCGTGCTCGTGAGGGCGTACACGTACATCCGCGCTGTGGGTGGCGACGGCCTGCGGGACATCTCGGGTCAGGCGGTGCTCTCGGCTAACTACCTCAAGACGCTGCTGGCGGATGCGTGGCCGGTGCCCTACGACCGCACATGCATGCACGAGTTCGTGATGTCGGGCGGCCCGCTGCGCAAGTCCACCGGTGTCCGCACCCTGGATGTCGCGAAGCGGCTGCTCGACTACGGTATCCATCCGCCCACGGTGTACTTCCCGTTGATCGTGGACGAGGCGATGATGGTGGAGCCCACGGAGACGGAGAGCAAGGAGACGCTCGAGCGGTTCGCAGCGGTGTTGCGCCGCATCGCCGAGGAGGCTGCCGAGGATTCCGGACTGCTGCATGGCGCCCCGTACTCGACGCCGGTGCGCAGGCTCGATGAGGCGGCTGCGGTCAAGAACGCCGATGTTGCGTGGTCGCCGGGAGATGGCTCCGAGCGATGACCCGGTCGGGTGGCCGCTGGCGGTTGATCGTGGACGGGGCTGCCAGCGGCGCGTGGAACATGGCGGTCGATCGCGCGATGCTTGTCGCGCATGCCGCCGGTGAGGTCCCGCCGACTCTGCGGCTGTACCGGTGGACTCCACCGGCGGTCTCGCTCGGGCGGTTCCAGAGCGTGGACGACGTGGACCTGCCGTACTGTGCCGCTGAGGGTCTCGAGGTCTGTCGGCGCCCCACCGGCGGCAGGGGCGTGCTGCACGACGATGAGCTCACGTACTCGATCGTGGCGGGTGTGGCCGATGGCCTCCCGCGGGGAGTCAGGCGCAGCTACGCGATGCTGTGCGAAGCTTTGGCCGAGGCGTACCGCGCGCTTGGCGTGGACGCCTCGCTCACGGCGCGGGACCGCGGCGAACGCGGGTCGGGCGCGTGCTATCTGCACGCCACGTCTGCCGACCTGTCGCTCGGGGCGGCAAAGCTCTCAGGGAGCGCCCAGGTCTGGAGCGGCGACAGCTGCCTGCAGCACGGATCGTTCGTGGTCGACCGCGACGTGACCCGCGAAGCCCGCGTCTTCATG
>DSAI01000116.1 GCA_011372845.1 Actinomycetota bacterium | reverse complement strand
GCAGTCCGGCAACGGCCTCTCGCTCGTCGCCGACATGACGAGTGCCGTGCGCACCCCGCTCGACCAGCGCGTGTGGGTGGAGGGCAACCTCTCGGTCGACTACGGCAGCGACCTGCAGCAGTCCACCAAGCCGTTCGGTCTGATCTTCGATCCCGGCGAGATGGCCGAGGCGCTGTGCGGCGCCGGCTTCGTTTCACGCACCGCTGGCCTGCAGGCGCTCCACCTCGGCGAAGTCGACGCTGTAGAGCACCACCTTGGCCGAGTGGAGTCCGCCGAGACGGCGTTTCACGAGCTCGTTGAGGTCGCGGTAGTAGGGGACCGTGGACTCCCAGCTCATGCGGCCGATGACGCCGATGGTCTTCATGGTGCCGCTCCCGTCGCTGCGCTCTCTCCCGTGTGCTTCAGTGTACCCGCCCCCAGGAGATCCCTGCGCGGGTACACATACAAGAGCAGCGGCGGTGTTTCCCACGCCAGCTCGCAACCAGATGGGAGGAGGACTCCTATGCAGTCTGAACGCACCTGTGGCACGGCGTATCTGCGGTTCTTCGCGATGATCGCCACATCGATGGCGGTGATGCACCTGCTCATGTATGTGAACTCGGCCGACATCCTCGGGCATGCGCGGATCAGCGAGATGCGGATTCTGATGACCGTGATGATGGGCGCATCCATGACGGTGGTCATGCTGGCCTACATGCGGCGCATGTACACGAGGACCGCGGTCAATGTGGCGATCTTCGCCGGTGCCATTGTGGTGTTCGCTGTCACCGTGTTCCTCATCTGCGGCCAGGTGACGGTGACCGATACCGACTACATGCAGGGGATGATCCCGCACCACTCGATCGCGATCCTCACGAGCGAGAACGCGCAGATCGAGGACGTGTGTGTGAGGGCGCTTGCGGACGCGATCATCGATGCGCAGGAGCGCGAGATCCGCGAGATGGAGTGGCTGATCGAAGACATCAGCGTCAACGGCCTGGCCACCACGGAAGCCGAGGCGGAAGCCAGGCCGGTGCCCGTATACTAGTGGGCGAGCCCGGCCCATCAAGCGGCACGCAGACCCCCGGAGGCAACGTGAGCATGAAGTCGAGCACCCGCACCCTGATACTCGGCACCCTGGCGGTGCTGGTGACGCTTGGCGTGGCCTACCTGGCCGTCTCGGGATACCTCGAGAGCCTGCCGGGCTTGGAATACGCCATGGCCGAGCCCGCGGTGGAGGTCACCGCGTACCCCGAGGCCCGGTTCGCCGTGATGAGCGACCTCCACTACTACGACACATCGCTCGGCACGAGCGGGGAGGCGTTCGAGGACGTTCTCGGCTCGGACCGCAAGTTGCTGCAGGACACCGCCGATCTGCTCGATCTTGCGATCGACGACGTGCTCGCGTCCGGGGTCGACTTCGTTCTGGTGCCCGGCGACCTCACGAAGGACGGCGAAGTCGTCAACCACGAGGCGGTCTCCTCAGCCCTGGCGCGTTTGAGAGAGGCGGGCGTTGATGTGTACGTGGTGCCCGGCAACCACGACGCGAACAACCCGGAGGCGTTCGAATTCCGCGGCACCGAGAAGATCCCGGTGCCTGCCGTCTCGCAGGAGGAGTTCGCCGGGGTGTACCGCGACTTCGGCTACGGAGATGCGATCATGGCCGATGAGACCTCGCTCAGCTACGTGGCCGAGCCGGTCGAAGGCCTGTGGCTTCTGGCGCTCGACTCGACCCGCTCGGAGGAGAACGAGCCCGGCGGGGAAGAGGTCACGGGCGGAGCGTTCACCCAGGCGCAGGTCGACTGGATCGAGGAGGTCCTTCAGGAGGCCCGGGCCGAGGGCGCGGTGGTGATCGGCATGATGCACCACGGCGTTGTGGAGCACTGGGACGGTCAGGCGAAGCTCCACCCCGAGTATCTGGTGGAGGACCACCTCTGGGTGGGTGAGCTGCTCGCATCGTACGGCGTGCGCGTGGTGTTCACGGGCCACTATCACGCCCAGGACATCGCGCGCGCCGACTACGAGGACAGCGGCTTCCTCTACGACATCGAGACCGGCTCGCTCGCAACGGCGCCGTGCCCCATACGCTACTGCGAACTGTCCGGAGATGAGCTCGAGGTGCGCTCGGAGACGATCGTGGACCGGCTGAAGCCCGGCACCGATTTCGGCGAGCAGGCCCGCGCCTTCGTGCTTGCGACCATCGCATCGGAGGCGTACGACGTGTCGCGCGGCTACAACGTCTCGGAGGACCAGTCGCGCTACATCGCCGACCATGTGGCGCCGGCGTTCGTGGCGCACTACGAGGGTGACGAGGACCTCTCGGCCAAGCCGCCGATCGACAACAGCAGGCTGGACCTCTGGGGCCGGTTCATCTGGTCGCAGCAGCGCTATGTGACCGACGGGCTGTGGGACGATCCCGAACCGGCCGACAACGATGTGGTGCTGCCGCTCACGGAGTAGGGCTGAGCGCGGCGCGTGGGGCCCCCGGCCCCATCACCCTTCGAGCGAGCCGAGGTACTGGGCGTACTCGGCATCCTCGAGGAACGCAAGCACCCGCTGCCGGCCGGTGCGCAGCACGGCCCACGGCGCGAACTTGAACTGCAGGTGCATCCACGCCCATTCGCGGAGACGTGCGGCTGGCGGGAGCTCGTGCAGGTAGCGACGCTGGCCAGGTCCCAGCCGCCGGTGCCTCAGCAGCAACCCCGCAAGGAAGGCCCGCACTATCCTCAGCCGCGAGTAGAAGGCCCGGTACTCGGCTGTGACCAGCTCCTGCATCTCCCGTGCGGACATCCGCTCCGGACGGACGGCGACATGCATCCCGTCGAGGAACCTGAGGTGCCCGATCTCGTGGAAGAGCACGCGGCCTGCCGCCTCGTGCTCGGCTGTGCTCTTGGTCCCGGGTAGAGGCGTCTCGAAAAGGTACTGCAGCGACGTGAGGTACTTGCGGGCGAATCGCCCGTTGCGCTTGAGCGTCTCCGCGGTGTCTCCCGCAAATGCGATGAGCATGCCGTGCACGAGCAGACCGTGGCGGCGCATCGCTGCGAGAGCTGCGGCCATGCGGTCGCTGCTGATGTGCTTGCCGACCTCGTCGAGGTCACTGTCCTCCGACGACTCCACGCCGATGCACAGCATCGTCATCGGCGCGAGGTCGTGCAGAAGTCTGAGCAGCTCCTTGTCGAGGCGGCCGAACCGGTCGAACACAGCATCCGCTCGAAGCTGGATGGCGATAGACCCCGCATACCCGCGCTCGATGGCGCCGCGCAGGAACTCCTTGAACGACGGCTTGTTGGCGGCGGCGTTGTCATCGATGAGGAAGACGTTGCCCCGGCCTTCCGACTGGCAGCCGAGAAGCTCGTCCACGCTCGTCTCCTCGTTCCGCAAGATGTATCGCGGCCAAATCTCGTGGACCTCGCAGAACGAACACCGGTCGGGGCAGCCACGCGATCGCCACACGAGCCCGGTCGTACGGTCCGCCGATCCTTCAACGAGCGACATGTCGATCAGCGGCAGAGCGCAGACCTCGGCGCGCGTCAGCTGCACGGGCGAGGGGCCGAACACGAGCCCATCGTGCCCCCGCCAGACGATGCCGGGTATGCTCTGCAGGGCCGTGTTCGGAGGTGCGCCGTGCGGGTGGCTGCGCAGGGCTTCCAGCAGTTGCGGGAGCGAGAACTCGGCCTCGCCCCTGATCACGTAGTCGGCACCGGCCTCGAACGCCCGCTCGGGAGCGCACGTCGGCTCGGGTCCGCCGAGGACGATTGGCGCGCCCGGAACGACACGCCGGGCCTCGGCGATGAGGGCGGCGGTCCTCGTGAGCGTGCACGTGATGGCCGAGAAGCCGACGGCGTCGGCGGTGCGCACGAAGTCCCAGTCCACGGATCCCTTGCCCGAGATGTCCTCAACGAACGCACGCACGTCGTAGCCGGCGTGGTGAAGCACCGTGGCGAGCAGCGGCACGCCCCGTCCCATCGCGACGTGCGAGTAGATGTTGAGGCCCGGCGAGCCGGCTTCGATCAGGGCCACGCGCATCGTGTCGGTGGAATCCATGGCCGTCACCTCCATATCCTTCGTTGTTCCCAGTAGAGGGGAGGGTGGTGGAGCCGTTCGGACGAACGGCACCCCCGGGCACGGTCGGGCCGCCCGTGCCCACGTGGTATAGTGGAGACACTCTCGACCTCGAGATTGCGCGTGCCCTACCTCGGCTGGGACACAGCGCATCATCGGCATCAGCGCCCGCGGATCCGTCGCGATGAACTTGCTGGAGTCCCTTCAGACCGGCAGCCGCAGTCCGGAGTCCGTGCGATACGGCAGCTGCCCATGTGCCGGGTCGATCGGTTCTCCGTCATCTTCAGGAGACCCCATGTCACCTACCCAGCGGCTGAGGCCGGTTCGTGCCAGCACGCACGTCCCGACGGCCGTCATCTACTGCGAAGCGAACTTCGGCGGGATCGATGGCAAGACAGCGAACGGTCTGGTCCGCCAGTCAGACAAGTACAGGATCGTCTCGGTCATAGACAGCGAGAAGGCCGGCCTCGACGCCGGTGAAGTGCTTGGAGACGCTCACAACGGCATCACCATCCGCCGAGACCTCGCCGAGGCCGTTGCCGTTGCGCAGTGCACTCCCGACGTGTTCATCTTCGGTATCGCGCCCGCAGGCGGTCTGCTCTCCGTGCATGAGCGTGGCGTCGTGCTGGAGGCGATGAGCCGGGGGATGGACATCGTAAGCGGGCTGCACGAATTCCTCGGCGACGATCCCGTGTTCATCGCGGCCCAGGCGGAACATCAGGTGGCGATCAGAGACGTTCGGCGACCCCCCGACAAGAGGGACCTCCGGCTCTTTGATGGCAGCATCGCCGAGGTCACGTGCCCGCGCATCGCAATCCTGGGAACGGACTGCGCCATCGGCAAGCGGACGACGGCAACGCTGCTCACACGCGCGCTGAACGAGCGCGGGATGCACGCTGTGATGATCGCGACCGGCCAGACGGGGCTCATCCAGGGTGCACGATACGGCGTCGCCCTGGACGCGATGCCGAGCCAGTTCTGCGCGGGCGAGGTGGAGGGCGCGGTCGTCAGTGCGTTTTCAGCGGAGCATCCCGATTTGATCATCATCGAAGGGCAGAGCGCGCTCGGCCATCCTGCGTACCTGTCGTCGGGGTTCATCCTCCGCGGCAGCCAACCGCAGGCCGTCATCCTGCAGCACGCGCCCGCTCGCAAGATCCGTTGCGACTTCGGGGGCCTGCCCGTTCCGTCGCCGGCTGTCGAGATCAACCTGATCGAGACGTTCGCCGATACGCAGGTGATCGGCCTCACCATCAATCACGAGGGGATGACCGATGCCGATGTGACGGCGGCCATCCTGATGTACGAGCTCGAGCTCGGAATCCCGGCCACGGACGCCCTTACCCGCCCGGTGGGCGATCTGGTGGAGATGGTCACGCGGGCGTTCCCGGACATCGGCGAGGTGGGGCGAGGGCAGCGGGACGAGGGGCCGGAACTGCGTGTGCTTGGCGCATAGACCGCGCGCCACGCGCAGGCCGGTGTTGCTGAGGCCCCGTAATGGGTACTGAGTATCAAGCGGCCGCAACGGGATGGCCGGAGCGTGGGGGTGCATCATGAGCGTATCTCGCCCTGTCCGGACCGCCCTGGCCGTGTGTCTGGCAGCCAGCATCTCGTTCGCTTCGGCGCCTGCCTTCGCGGCGCCAACGTTCTCCGAGACCGTGATCGCCGGGGAGAGCGGCCCTTACCTCATGCCTCCAACCCAGGCCGATCCCGAGATGGACGGGCGCTACATCGTGTACGAGTACACGCCCGGAATCGGGGTGGCTCCCCTCGACACAGATATCAAGGTCTACGACATCGAGACGGGTGCGGTCCAGGAGGCGAGCGATCGCACCGGCGACAACAACGTGGATGACACCAATCCCGATGTCTCGATGGATACGGTGGTCTACCAGAGCACACTCAACGCACACCTGAATATCTACATGTACAACACGAGTTGGTATAACTGGCGCGCGGTCACGAACGAGACCGCGGCGCAGACGCTCCCGCGTATCTCGGGCCGGTACATCCTGTGGCACGATGCAGGCTTGGACTACCTGAAGTACTACTGCGTCGACTGGCCGCAGTACATGAACCAGCAGGTACCCGGATCCGTGAGTCCCTACGAAGGTTCTTGGGACATCGACGGTGACACCGTTGTGTATGCGCGCGAACAGACCGCCGGCAACTTCACGTTCTACAAGTGGACCCTCTGGTCCGATGCAACTCCCGAAGCATTCGGAACGCATCTCAACGCGGGAGATATCGCTGACGTC
>DSAI01000032.1 GCA_011372845.1 Actinomycetota bacterium | reverse complement strand
GACGGTGTAGTGCTGACGCTCGAAGGCGCCGGTGTTGGATTCGAACATCGCGGGGTCCCTCCCCTTACAGGGTGCCCGCGACGTGAGGTGATCTCAGGCGGCGCGGCACACCGGAATACGGACGTGCACAGACTGCAGGGCGATCGGAGCCCCTGGTCCATTCGGCTTGATCATCTGACGTCCCTCCTTCCGGTCGCGCTTCCAGCTCCTGACAACGGCATGCATCATAGCATGCCGATCCTGCATGGCAAGACACAGTCTGGAGTCCCTACAGAACGAACTCCCCTCGTGCCACCACCACGGCGCTTCCGGCCACCTCTACGCGAGCGATCGTATCGCCGCTACCCTCGGCGCGTGCATACAGCGTGCTTGGACGAAGGATCTCGGCGCCCTGACTGATGGTGATCTCGTCGCCCCACCCGATCAACCCGTGCCGGGCGAGGTGCACGGCCATTGGGCCCGCAGCGGAACCGGTGGCCGGATCTTCGACCACCCCGAGCTCGGGGCCGAGCATCCTGGTCTTCACGCGGGGGCCATCCGCTGAGAAGACGCTCACCCCCGTGGGTCCCAGGAGCCGGCCGAGCGCCCCGGTGTCGGGTGCCAGCGCAGCCACCTCCGCGTCCGTCTCCACCATCACGTAGATGTGCGGCGTGCCGTTGTCATAGCGCTCCACCGGCAACAGCGAACCCGGGACACCGAGCGCCTCGAAGAGCGGGGCGGTCTCCGTGTAGGGCTCGATGGTGGGGATCGGCTGCTCCATCCTGCCGAAGACGATCTCGGCGCCCTCGCGCTCGAGCGCCACCGGCACGGTGCCCCGGGCGGTCTCGATACTGAGCACCGTCCTCTGCAGCGGCCCCGAAACCACGAATGCCGTACCAAGCGTGGGGTGGCCCGCGAACGGCAACTCGCGCGCGGGGGTGAAGATCCGCATGCGGATATCGCCGTCGGCCTCCGCCGGAAGCACGAACGTGCACTCGGAGAAGTGCATCTCGCGCGCAAGCATCTGCATCTCGTCGGCCGAGAGTCCTGTGGCGTCGGTGAACACACCGAGCTGGTTGCCGGTGTACGGCGTGTCGGTGAAGACGTCAACGACGACGAAGCGGTACGTTCGGGATATGGCGTTCCTTCCGGGGATACACCTACAGAGGGCATCACGAGCCTGCATCGCATCCGATGATAGCGAGTCACGCAAGGAGGTGCGCCGGATCCGGTGCACCTCGGTTGAGCGAGGAGATGCCGATGAACTGGTATGCGGAGCTCGCCAGGCCCACCTGGGCGCCACCGGCGCCGGTCTTCGGCATCGTGTGGAGCATCCTGTACCCCATCATCATCGTAGCGTACGGCTACGTCATCTACCGCATCGCGCGGGGCGACGTCCCGACAGCGCTTCTGGCGCCGATCCTCTTGAACGTGGCCGCCAATCTGGCGTTCACGCCGATCCAGTTCGGTCTTCGCAATCTCTGGCTTGCCGAGGTCGACATCATCATCGTGCTCGCAACCATCATCTGGTCGATGATCGCGATCTGGCCGCACAGCCGCTGGGCGTCCCTCGCGCTCACCCCCTACCTCGTTTGGGTGACGATCGCAACGGCGCTCCAATCGAGCATCACGTGGCTGAACCGTTGAGGGCCGCCATGGATACCTCCTCGGCCACCCTGGAGCGCAGCATCGCCGCGGTACGGCCTGAGGCGCTCTATGCCGAACGGATCGATCTGCTGCAGGTCAACCTCGGCCGGCGCTGCAACAGCTCGTGCACGCACTGTCACCAATCATGCTCGCCGTCGTGTACTGAGGCTATGGACGAACCCACGCTGGATGCCGTATCGCGGATCGCCCGTGAGGTGCGGCCCGCGCTGGTGGACATCACCGGCGGCTCACCGGAGCTCCACCCGGGTCTGCCGACGCTGGTATCCCGGCTCCGCTCGGCGGGCCTCCGCACCCAGGTGCGCACCAACCTCACGGCACTCCTCGAGCCGGATGCCGAGGGGGTCATCGATCACCTCGCCGTAGCTGGCGTCCAGCTGCTGGCGTCCGTTCCCGCGCTCACCGCCGAGCGGTACGCAAGCCAAAGGGGCGATCACTTGCAGGCCGCGCTCACCGTGCTCCGTCGGCTGAACGATGCCGGGTGGGCACGCTCCGGAGACCTTCTGCTCGATCTCGCCGTGGACTCGAGCGGATACGGCGAGCAGTGTCCCGCACGCGAGATCGCCGCCCGGTACCGTACCGTCCTGACGGACAAGCTCGGTATCGATTTCAACCAAATGGTGCTCATGACCACGATGCCGATCGGCCGCTTCCGGACCGCTCTGGAGCGGCGCGGCGAATACGAGTCGTACGTTGCTGGTCTCGTCGGCCGCTTCAACCCCGGAACCGTGATGAACCTTGCGTGCCGGACCGCGATCGAGATCGCATGGGACGGGACCCTCTCAGACTGCGACTTCAACCTGGCGGCAGGCCTGCGCACAGCCGAGGGAGAACCGGCGCACATATCCGAGTTCGACCCGCAGCGCCTTGCTCGCCGCCGGATCCGGTTCGCGCAGCACTGCTGGGCATGCACGGCCGGTGAGGGCTCGGGTTGACACGGGACCCTCCTGTGACCCGGTCGGGACACGCGCCGAGACCGCGACTCATCGTCATGACACGCCATCCGGTGCCCGGGCAGGTCAAGAGCCGGATAGCCGAAGAACTCGGCGACGAGACGGCGCTTGCGGTGCACCGTGAGCTCACAGAGCACGTCGTCAGACGTGCACGCGCGGCCGAACTCGCAGGCACGGTCGATCTGGAGATCAGGCTTGCCGACGGTACTGCCGCCGCCGGGAGACGCTGGCTGGGCCGCGCGTCCAGGGTGCGCACGCAGTGCGAGGGCACGCTGGGCGACAGGCTCGCGGAGGCCGTGGGAACGGCGGTTTCCGAGGGGGCGCCTGCGGTGATCGTGATCGGCTCGGACTGCCCGGACGCGGGTGGCGCGATTGTGCGCAAGGCGGTTGCCGAGCTCGCCCGGACCCCCCTCGTCCTCGGACCGGCGGGGGACGGCGGTTACTACCTTGCAGGCGTGCGTGCGGACGCCGCGGACTCCGTCTCCGCAGCGCTCTTCGAGCAGATCCCCTGGGGCACATCCGGGGTGCTCGCGGTCACGCTGGGGCGGCTTTCCGCGCTCGGCATGACTCCGGCGCTCCTGCCGACACTCGATGACATCGACCGTCCCGCCGACGCCCGCCGCTGGCAGGCCCGGCGTCTTGAGGAGCGCACCAGGCGGCCTCGCACGAGCGTGGTGATACCGAGTCTCAATGAAGAGGACGCCATCGCACAAGCGGTGCAGAGCGCCCGTGCATCGGGCGCGCACGAAGTGATCGTGGCCGACGGCGGAAGCGCGGATGCAACGGTGGTGCGGGCCGAGGGTTCGGGTGCAACGGTGGTCAGTGCCCCGCGAGGTAGGGCGGGACAGATGAACGCGGGCTCGGACCCGGCCTCCGGCGATGTGCTGCTGTTCCTGCACGCCGATACGGTGCTGCCCCGTGACGCGTGCGCGCTCATCGCCGACGCACTCGGCGATCCCCGGGTGGTGGGCGGGGCTTTCGATTACTCGGCCGGAGATGGAACGGACCCGTTCGACCGGTTCATCTCGGCTGTGGGACAACTCCGCTATACGGCGTTCCGTCTGCCCTATGGCGATCAGGCGATCTTCGTGAGGCGCACCGTGTTCGAGGATCTCGGCGGCTTCCCGGAACTGCCCGTGATGGAGGATTACGAGTTCGCGCTCCGGCTGAAGCGGCTCGGCCGCATCGCACGCGTACCGGCCGCGATCAGGACATCCACGCGCGCGTGGCGTGAGCGTGGGCTGCTCGCCGTCACCGCCCGCGACATAGCGACGATCGCGGGATACCGGCTGGGGGTCGACCCGGCGCGGCTCGCTCGTTGGCGGCAAGCGGTCTGAGGCGGACGGTCTGCCGTCACACACACGTTACCGGGCACAGGAGTACACTATCGGGGCTCATCCCACGAACCGGAAGGACCCCCGCGTGAAACCCGCGATCGCTGAAGCCTGGGCTGCCGGCCTGCTCCGCAAGCAGCATTGGTTGCCCAACGCCGCCGCCGGCATCGTGGTGGGCGTTGTGGCCATACCGCTCGCCATGGCGTTTGCGATCGCCGCCGGCGCCAAGCCGGAGCAGGGGCTCTACACCGCGATCATCGCCGGTCTTGTGGTGACGCTGTTCGGCGGCAGCCGCGTTCAGATCGCCGGCCCCACGGGCGCGTTCGCCGTTCTGCTTGCGGGCGTGACCGCCCGCTACGGGATCGGCGGGCTCCAGGTGGTCACGCTGCTTGCCGGAGCGATCCTCGTGGTCTTCGGCCTCGCGCGTCTGGGCAGCGTGATCAAGTACATCCCCGAGTCGGTCGTGCTGGGCTTCACTGCGGGTATCGCGGTGGTCATCTGGGTCGGCCAGTGGCCCAACTTCTTCGGGCTGCCGGCACCTACGAGCGAGCACTTCGCGGGCAAGGTCGCGCAGATGTTCCACGCGCTTCCCTCGCTCGACATCACCACCGCGCTGCTGGGCGTCGTAAGCGTCATCGCGATCGTCGTCTGGCCAAAGTTGCCCGCCCTCGGCAGGATACCCGGGCCGCTCGTTGCGCTGGTGGGCGGAACCGTGTTCGTTGCACTCGCGCGTCCCGAGAGTGTCGCCACGATCGGCTCGGCGTTCGGCGGACTGCCGGGCGGCCTGCCATCGCTCGCACTGCCCGACCTCGCGTGGAGCGATGTGCCGCAACTCGTGCGACCCGCCTTCGCGATCGCGCTGCTCGGAGCGATCGAGTCACTCCTCTCGGCCACGGTGGCCGACGGCATGACAGGCACCAAGCACGACTCCAACCAGGAGCTCCTCGGCCAGGGAGCCGCCAACATGGCAGCGTCGCTGTTCGGCGGCTTCGCGGCCACCGGCGCGATAGCACGCACGGCAACCAACATCCGGCACGGGGGCAACAGCCCGATCGCGGGCATCTTCCACGTGCTCACGGTGGTGCTGGTGCTGGTGGCGCTGGCACCGCTGGCGGCGTACGTGCCCCTGGCAACGCTGGCCGCCATCCTGTTCGTGGTGGCGTTCAACATGAGCGAAGCCGGGCGCATCGTCCGCATCGCGCGCCGCGCTCCCCGTTCAGACGTTGCGGTCATGCTCATCACGCTCACACTCACGGTCTTCGCCGATCTCGTGATCGCCGTGGAAGTGGGCGTGATCCTCGCGCTGTTGAACTTCTTCCGCAGGATGACGGCAGCGGTGGGCGTGACCGAAGTGACGTCCGAGGCCACCCCTGAAGCCGAAGCGGTCCCCGCCTTCAGGGACGTGCTCGTCTTCACGATCGACGGACCGTTCTTCTTCGGAGCCGTGGACCAGTTCGAGTCGGCCCTGCTCCACACCAACACCGGACCTCGCGCCGTGGTCGTGAGTCTCGAGAACGTCCCGTTCATCGACCTCACCGCACTGGCGAGCCTCCAGGAGACGATCGGGCAACTCCGCAGGCATGGGGTCCTTGTGGCGCTGTGCTGCGCCAGGCCAAGGGTGGCCGAGCGCATCGACAAGGCCGATATCGCCGAGGGGCTGCCGGTCCCGGTGACGACGTCGCTCGAGGACACTCTCCGCATCGTGGGACGACCGGACAGCCAACCCGTGCTGTAGAATCGTGTTCCGCCCGCAACCAGGGCTGAACAGCACAGTCACCGACCGAAAGGAGCTCCCTGTGGCAAGCCTCAAGGGCACCCGCACCGAGCAGAACCTGCTGAAGTCGTTCGCCGGCGAGAGCCAGGCGCGTACGCGTTACACGTACTTCTCGAGCGTGGCCAAGAAGGAAGGCTACGAGCAGATCGCGGCCATCTTCATGGAGACAGCCGAGAATGAGAAGGAGCACGCCAAGGTCTTCTTCAAGTACCTCGAGGGCGGCATGGTGGAAATCACCGCCATGTACCCGGCCGGAGTCATCGGCACCACCGCCGAGAACCTGCTTGCGGCAGCTGAGGGCGAGAAGGAAGAGTGGGGCGAGCTCTACCCCGAGTTCGCGAAGACCGCCGAGGAAGAGGGATTCCCGGAGATCGCGCACTCGTTCCGTGAGATCGCCGAGGTGGAGGAAGCGCACGAGGCCCGCTACCGGAAGCTCCTCGCCAACGTGGAGAACGGCACCGTTTTCAAGCGCGACACGGTGGTGCGCTGGAAGTGCCGCAACTGCGGCTACATCCACGAGGGGACCGAGGCGCCCGACGAGTGCCCGGCGTGCGCACACCCGCAGGCGCACTACGAGCTGTTCGTCGAGACGTACTAGT
>DSAI01000054.1 GCA_011372845.1 Actinomycetota bacterium | reverse complement strand
TCCTGCTCAGCGGTCAGCGGGCCCCACGTTCACGCGGCCGCGGAAGCCCACCCGGTCGCCCGCGATCACCACTGCTCCCCGCACGCCTCTCACGCTCATCGCACGGTCGAGCGCGCGCTCCACATCCTCGGCACTGTGCACCACGTTCCCGGCGGCCGTGGCCACCGCATCCGCCAGCGCGCCGTCATCGGCAAGCACCGTCACCGCGTGCGCGATGCCGAGGCTCACACTATGCCCTACTTTCCCCGATGATGTGCATACCGCCACCGGGAGGTCGGCGACATCGAGATGGACGGCGATCTTACCAGACAGTGGAGAGTCGCCCGCCACCACAAGGACACGCCTCGGCATCTCCCCGCAGAGGTACAGATCGCCGCCGTTCTCAACGATCACCTCGCGCGAACGCGTCTGCAGGCCCCGGGCGACCCGCTCGGCGATCGCGCCCGCGACCGCTGCCATCGGACCGGTCCCGGCTTCCCGCGCGGCGGCTGACATCGCGCGGACGATCTCAGGCGCCCCCTCCCCGGCGTCGACCGGCACGTAACTCTCGGCCCACCGGGGGTGAGCCGAGATATGACGCTCGAGATCGGCCCGGAGTCCCGCTACGAGCACCTCCGTCTCACCGCGCAGGCCGGTGCGGGCGCTCACATGAAGGTCCGTCTCGCCCTGCGCGCAGGTGAACGAGACGAGGCCTGCGGCATCCATGTCCAGGCGGTATGTCCTTGGCTCCCATCGCATGGGGTTCATGGTATCAGTCCCGCGGGGATACACTGGACAGAAGAGGTGTCGACGAAGGGCTCCTGACATGCGAGAGATCCTGGACGTGTGCGTGAAGATGGACCGGTTCGCCGAGCGGCTCTACGCGGCGCTTGCCGAGCAGTGCCCGGAGCCCGGGCTTGCCACTACCTTCTCACGCCTTGCCGCGGACGAAGCCCAGCACACCGGATGGTGGGAAGGGCTGCTCGAGGCGTGGGAGCACGGGCTCCTCCCCGACCTCGTGAATGACACCACCGGACTCGCGGAGCGCCTGACCGACGTGCACGGCGAACTCTCACGGATCGACCTCGGCTTGATCGGCGAGCTCGACGTGGAGAGGATGCTCGCACTCGCCGCGCGTGTGGAGTTCTTCATGATCGACCCGGTCTTCAGCGAACTCATCGAGTTGACCGAACCCGCGCAGTCGGAGCATCGCCACGCGGCCTACCAGGCGCACATCCAGCGGCTCGTGAACGAGATCGCCGCGCGCTACCCCGACGACTCCCTTGCCGCGCTCCTGGCATCCTCGTTGTCGCGCTCCTGGAGGGACAACCGGCGGCTGTCCGTCTACGCCACCCACGACGCGCTGACAGGACTCTACAACCGCAGAGCGCTCTACACGCACCTGCCACAGTGGACCGCATGGTCGGCCCGGTACGGGCACCCTCTCGCAGTGCTCCTCATCGACATCGACCGCTTCAAGGACATCAACCACACGCACGGCCACGCCATCGGCGACCTCGCGCTCGCGTCGATCGCCCAGGCCATGCGCCATGTCACACGGGCGTCCGACCTCGTCGTCCGATACGGCGGCGACGAGTTCGCCGTGATCGCGCCGGAGACCGGCGTCAGCGAATGCGTGGATCTAGCGAACCGTATCGTCGAGGCGATCCGGCAGGTGAGCGTCAGCACCGATGATGGCTCTGCCATCCCGCTCACGGTGAGCATCGGCAGCGCGGTGGCGCACGACGTCGCCGGCAGCCCGCCGTACCGTGTGGAGAGCCTGCTCGCGGCGGCCGACCAGGCGCTCTACAGCGCCAAGAGCGCCGGCCGCGACCGGGCGGCCGATCCGCTCACCGTCGAACGGGTCTGAACGGCAGCCGTCACATCTCCGCGAGTTCGGCAGCGTGATAACTCGAGCGCACGAACGGCGCGCTCGCCACACCCGCGAATCCTAGGCGGCGCGCCTCACGCGCCAGGGCGGTGAATTCGTCAGGCTCCACGAACGCGGCCACTGGCAGGTGCCGGGCGCTCGGACGCAGATACTGGCCGAGCGTCAGGAGTTCGCATCCGGCCTCCCGCAGGTCGCGCATCACGTCCACGACCTCGTCGTGGGCCTCCCCGAGGCCGAGCATCATCCCCGATTTGACCGGCATGTCCGAGGCGCGCGAACGCGCCCGGGCCAGAACGCCCAGGCTCCTCTCGTAGTCCGCGCCCGGACGCACCGACGGGTAAAGCCGCGGCACGGTCTCCACATTGTGGTTGAAGACCTCGGGGCGCGCATCGACGACGGCGTCGATGGCGCGCTCCTCACCCGCGAAGTCACTCACGAGCACCTCGACGGCCGTCCCGGGAGATGCCGAGCGTACCGCCTCGATCGTGGCCACCACATGAGCGGCCGCCCCATCGTCCAGATCGTCTCGGGTGACCATGGTGATCACCGCGTGACGCAGACCCATGCGCGCCACGGCCTCGGCAACGCGAGCGGGCTCGCCCTCATCAAGGGGCAGCGGGGAACGCGACTCCACCGCGCAGAACGTACAACCGCGCGTGCACACGTCTCCGGCGATCAGGAAGGTGGCGGTGCCGCTCGCGTAGCACTCCCCGCGGTTGGGGCACTTCGCCTCGCGGCATACCGTTGAGAGATGCAGCTCCTCGAGCAGGCCCTCCACGGCGACGTATTCGCCACCGTGCGCGATGGGCCGGCGGAGCCATGCCGGCAGACGCCGGGCCGAAGAGCCGTGCTCGTAGGCCACTAGCAGCCGCACTTCCCGGCGGCGTCGGCGCACGCCATACGGATGACCTCGGAGACGGTGGGGTGAGCGTGAACCGTCTCGGCGAGTTGGCGGACGGTCAGGTCATGGCGCATCGCCACAGCGACCTCATGGATCGTCTCGACCGCGTGGGGACCCACGATCTGGCAGCCCACTATGCGGGCGCTGCCCTTCTCGGCGACCAGTTGCACGAACCCGTCGCTCTCCCCTTCGCCAAGCGCCTTCCCGTTCGCCGCGAACTTGGCGATGGCCTGGACCGCGTCGATGCCGCGCTCCTTGGCCGAGTCACGCGACGACCCCACGGTGGCGACCTCGGGGAACGTGTACACGCAGGCCGGTATGCAGTCGTATCGGACGCTCTCAAGCCCGGCTCCGGCACCGTGTTCGGACTCGGCCACGGCGTTCCGCGCCGCGATGACGCCTTCCTCCTCGGCCACGTGCGCGAGCATCATGCCGCCGATGACGTCGCCGACGGCGTACACGCCTGGGATGTTCGTGCGAAGATGCTCGTCCACGGCCACAGCGCGGCGGTCGAACTCGATGCCGGCCTCTTCGTAACCGAATCCGGCGGCGTTGGGCATGCGTCCCACCGCGCTGATCACCACGTCGCTCTCGATCACGGTCCCGCTTCGCAGCGTGCTCCGCATCCGGCCGTCGTGACGCTCCACGGACGAGACCGCGTCTCCCAGGTGGAACTCCACCCCCAGAGCCTCGAGCGCGGCCTGGGTCTGGCGCACCACGCGCTTGTCGCTGCCGGGCAGGACCTGCTCCATCAGCTCGACCACCGTGACCACGCTGCCGAAGGCCGCGTACGCGCACGCGAACTCGAGCCCGATGACGCCACCCCCGATGATGACGATGTCCTTGGGGATCTCCGAGAGCGACACCGCGTCATCGCTCGTCCACACACCCTCGAGTTCGTGATCGATGTCGGGAAGCCTGAAGACGGTCGAACCGGTGGCGAGGATCAGCGCGTCGCCGGCGATCGTCTCGGTCGCCCCATCCGGGACGGTCACCTCCACCGCCTTGGGGCCGGCAAGCCGGCCTTCACCGGTGACGACCTTGACTTTCAGCCGCTTCGCGCTCGATTCGACCTGCCCAACCAGCTCGTCGACCACGCGCTCCTTACGCGAACGCAGCGCAGGGACATCGACGCTGGCTACCGCCGAATCAAGACCGAACTCGGCAGCGTCGCGCGTGTCAGCGACGATGTGAGCCGAGCGCAGGATCGTCTTGGTGGGGATACAGCCCCAGTTGAGGCAGGTGCCGCCGAGACGCTCGCGTTCGATCAGCGTGACATCGGCCCCCAGCCGCGCCGCCTCGAACGCCGCCCCATAGCCCCCGGGGCCTCCACCGAGCACCACGATATGCATGACGCCTCCCGTGTCTGGAACGACAGTCGCTGGAGACTACGCCTCCGGCCGCTGCTCCTTCTCCGTGACCACCTCGGACTTGATCATCCCTACCAGCGCGGTGAGCGCCTCGATGACGTTGGGCCGGATGTCACCGCCCACCATCACATACATGATGTCGTCACCTACCTCGAGATGACCCTCGTTGACCCAGACGCGCACGATCGACACGCCTTCCATCATCCGGGCTGTCGACACGAGCTCCTCGAGCCGCTCACGATCGACCGAGAGGTCCATGGAGATAACCGGCCGGCCGTCGCGCGAATACGAGCGGACGACGCCGTTGTGACACAGGTACATCCCCACGTCGGCCGCGCTCGCCTCGCGCTTGGCCTCGGCCAGCCAGACATCAAGGCTCGGGCCTGCAGATCCGCTCATCGTGGGTCGCCTCTCTCGTCGCGGGAACGTATCCGGCATGATAGCACGCAGCGTCAGTCCCGAAGGCCGCGTGACCTCGCGCCACAGTGGCTCGGAACCGAGTGGCGGAAGGTGGCCGCTTCACACGTGAGGAACTTGTCCAGCGCAAGCCCCGCGTACCTCATGACCGGGTCGCGCGCCTCTCTCGCTACGACCACGGCGAACAGGACCGCCCAGGTGGACAGGTGCTCGATGAAGAACCGGCGCGCTCTGACCGCCGCGGCCGGATCGCCCGCTGCGGCCATGCGAAGACAGTGTCCCATGTACGAGAGCTCCGTTGCGATGTCACCCATGCCGCGCTCTATGCCGCCGATCACCGGGGACGTGAACCTGCCCTCGCGATAGGTGAGTCCGAGCACGACCACGCACGTATCCGGATCGGCGCTGACATAGGTCGACTCATCCGGAGACAGGACGTTCGAGAAGGGGTCGAAGCGGGACTCACCCCCGAACAGACGCCGTCGCTCCTCGAGGAACGCCCGGCGCCCTTCCCCGGTCCTGACAGCGCGATCGGCATCACCGAACGCCTCGCGTATCGCCTGCTCGTCCACATTGCGGCTCACCCGGCAGGATCTCATGGCGGTCCTGAGGTGACGGATCGCGACCACTACTCCCGACACATCATCACGGAACAGCCGCGCCAGCGACTCGTACGAAGCGATGCGGTCGTCGATCGCGCAGGTGCATGATTCCCCGTCATGGCCACACGTCTGCAGAAGATACTCGGCCCGGACCGGATCCTGCGAAGCCGTCTCTTCGGCGTCGTGCGCAGCGCGCTCAGCCATGAGCGCTTCCCACGCATGCTCTTCGAGGCCGCTGCGCAGACCGGCAGCGAGTGTGGGTGGAAGGCCGACGGCGATCATGTCGTGGATCACCGGTTCAACGTCGTACGCCACACGATGGGTGATGGTGCTTATCCAGACGTCGGTGCACCCGGCACGACGGCACGCGATATCCATCGGCGCGGCGGCGAGGACCTCCTCATGCGTGCCAAGGACCAGCTCCACCCACGCCGCGCGCGGATCGCCGTCGCGCGGACGGCCCACTGAACCCGCGTTCACCCAGTGCAGCACACTGCTCTCGGTGGGCATGGAACGATGGAACGGGACGTGGACGTGGCCGCAGCACACGACGTCCACTCCAGCTTCCTGGATGTGAGCGGCCAGTGAGGCCGGCGGAGTGTCGGCATCGACGACCTCGATCATCCGGCGGGGGGACCCGTGACACAACAGGATACGCACGCCATCGGCGTCCAGTACGACCTCCGCAGCGAGCCGCCCCAGGAAGTCGACATGCTCGGAACACAGGGAAGACACCGTGTACGCGTACGACTCGGCACCGTCGAGCGTCTCCCGGGCGCTCTCGTAACGGCTTCCGGGACTCGCGTCGTGCTCGCTGATCGCCCTATCGTAGTTCCCCTGCGCAACCGGGTCGCCGAGGTCCCGGATCCGCTCCACCACCTCCACGGGACGTGGACCGTAACCGACGAGATCCCCGAGGCAGTAGCGCTCCGACACCCCTCGCGCCTCCATGTCCTCGAGCACCGACTCGAGCGCGGCGAGGTTGCCGTGGACATCGCTATACAGGGCGATCCGCCGCACGCTCCCGCTACCCCGTTCCGTCAAGGATGCGACCGACCTCCGTGTCCAGGCCCAGCGGCATGACATGTACGCCGTCGGCTATCTCACGGATGTCACGCACCTGCTCGGCCGCCAGACGGACGGCCTCTTCCGCCGGGTCCG
>DSAI01000057.1 GCA_011372845.1 Actinomycetota bacterium | reverse complement strand
TTCGGGGTCCCGCCCCCCAAAACCTTACGCGCTGTTCCTTTCCCGGGTGCCGGATGCCGCCGGGCGCACGAGTCCTGCTCCGATAGACACGCATTGGGTACGTAGTCCTCAGGAGGTGGAACGTGACTACGGAACCAGTGACCGTGCGGTTGTTCGGGGCGCTTCACGCGCTGCAGAAGGAGCGCGGAGGACCCACACTCGTGGAGGTCGCGGTACCCCCGGAGGGTGTGACCGGAGCGGATCTCGCATCGGTGCTCGACCTGCCCCACTCCATGATCGAGGGGGTCTTCTGCAACCGGGTCGTGCGACCGATGAGCCATCTCATCAGGCCCGGCGACAGGGTGGCGTTCGTGCCTGAAGGGACACCGGGTCCGCACCGGTTCTTCCTAGGGCTGTACGCGGCAGGGAAAGACGACGAAGAGGAGGTTCCCACGGTGCAGTGACTGCATAGGTTCTGGGGATGAACTGCATATGGGAACGACCGGCGCCGCAGCCCTCCGGCCAGTGGGCAGGCGCCGGATGACCGAAGGGAGAGGCGTATGCGTGAGATCCTGAGAGTCGATATGTCCACGCTTCAGGTGACGAGGGAGCCCTTGCCTGAGAAGTGGGCACGGTACGGAGGCCGGGCGCTGACCTCGGCCATCGTATACAGCGAGGTCCCGGCGGGCGCCGATCCGCTCGGACCGGAGAACAAGCTCGTGATCGCTCCCGGGCTCCTGGGTGGGACGAGCGCTCCCAATGGTGGCCGCCTGTCCGTCGGCGCCAAGAGTCCGCTGACCGGCGGCATCAAGGAGGCGAACTCCGGCGGTACCGCGGCACACGCGCTCGGCAAGATGGGCATCGCGGCGATCATCATCGAAGGGGCGCCGGCCGACAAGACCGCCCTCTATGCGCTGCGGCTGTTCCCTGACGGCACGGTGGATGTGGTGCGCAGGCACGACCTCGCCGGTCTCGGCGCCTACGAGACGGTAGCGGTGGCAAAGGGCATCGAGGCGTCCGAGCACCGGATGAGCGACAAGTCGTCGTTCCTGGTGATCGGTCCTTCCGGCGAGATGAAGATGAAGTCGGCCGGCATCGCCGTGACCGATCCGCTCGGTCATCCCAACCGCTATGCAGGGCGCGGTGGACTGGGCGCCGTGATGGGGAGCAAGGGTCTTAAGCTCATCGCTATCTTCGAGGAGGGGCTCAAGCCGAAGCAGCACGCGGACAAGGACGCGTTCATCGCGGCGGTGCGCAAGTTCTCCGGCGCGCTCACCACGCACGCGGTCACGAGCCAGGCGTTGCCGACCTTCGGCACCAACGTGCTCGCCAACATCATCAATGAAGCGGGAGGCTATCCCACCCGCAACTTCTCCAGCGGTCAGTTCGAGGGTGTCGATGGCATCTCCGGTGAGACGATGCGCGAGATCACCGTTGAGCGCGGCGGCAACGTGAAGCACGGATGCCATACCGGATGCGTGATCCAGTGCTCGCGGTACTATGTGGACGAAGACGGCCACTACATGACGAAGGGTCCCGAGTACGAGAGCGCCTGGTCGCTCGGCGCCAACTGCGGCATCGACGACATGGACATGGTGGCCAAGCTCGACCGCAAGTGCGGCGAGATCGGTATCGACACCATCGAGGCCGGCGTGATGCTCGGAGTGTACATGGCTTCCGGCGAGATCGCGTTCGGCGATGGTGAAGCGGCGCTCAAGGCGCTCGATGAGATCGGGCGCGGCACCGAGCTGGGCAAGGTGCTTGGCGACGGCGCGGAGGCCACGGGTGTGAAGTTCGGCGTGAAGAACATCCCCGTCGTGAAGCACCAGGGTCTGCCCGCGTACGACCCGCGGCCCATCCAGGGCATCGGCGTCACATACGCCACCTCCACGATGGGTGCCGACCACACCGCCGGTTACACCATCACAAGCAACGTGCTCGCGGTGGGCGGCACGGTCGACCCGCTCAAGCCGGAGGGCCAGGCCGCGCTCTCGCAAGGCCTGCAGATCGCTACCGCCATGCTCGACGCGATGGGTCTGTGCATCTTCGTGGCGTTCGCGGTGCTCGACATGCCGGAGGCGCTCGAGGCGATCCACGAGATGGCTGCGGCGCACACGGGCGACGACTGGGATGTCGACGCGCTGATGCAGCTCGGCAAGGAGACGCTCGCGTACGAGCGGATCTTCAACGAGCACGCAGGCTTCACGGCCGCGGACGATCGTCTGCCGGCCTTCTTCCTCGAGGAGAAGCTGCCGCCGCACGACGTGGTCTTCACGGTCACCGATGAGGAGCTTGACAGCGTGTACAGTTTCGTCCCCGAGGTAGCCGAGCAGCTCGGCATCGAGTAGGAGTACGTATCGGCGTGTCCCGCAGCGCTGCCTTCGTGCGGCGCTGCGGGCGCGTCCCGGCACCGATCGGAGGTGGCCATGCGGGTCGACGTGGTGTTGTTCGCACACTTCTCAGGGTTCCAGCCCGACGGCAAGGGCGGGCGGCACGCGCGTGCCTTCGAGTTCGAGGAGGGCACCACGATAGCCGATGTGATCGCCATGCTCGGCTTGCCGGATGAGCCCAGGGTCATCTTCGTGAACAGTACCCACGCGCCTGAGGAGCAGGAGCTCCGTGACGGTGACCGGCTCGCGATCTTCCCGCCCGTGGCGGGAGGCTGACATGTCTGCGACCTCCGACACGTTCGACCTGCACCCGTATCGGCCCGAACGGGTGGCCGTTGAGGTTCCCGACACCGCGCTCGACCCCGAGCTGCGAGCGCGGCTGCACGAGTGCACCGTTGCGATCATCGGCTGTGGCGGACTCGGCAGCAACGTGGCGGAGATGCTCGCGCGCTCGGGCGTCGGCAGGCTCACGCTCGTCGATTTCGATACGGTGGATGAGCGCAACCTCAACAGGCAGTTCTTCTTTCGCGACCAGATCGGCATGCCCAAAGTGATAGCGCTGGCGGAGAACCTGCAGCGCATACGTTCGGACGTGCGGCTCGACCTTGTGCAGGACCGGGTGACCCCGGAGAACCTGGTGGGGCTCGTCCGCGGCGCCTGCGCGATCGTGGAGGCGGTGGACGAGGCCGGGGTGAAGGCGATGATCGTCAACACCTGCCTCGCCGAGTTGCCCGACATACCGCTCGTGACCGCATCGGGCCTGGCGGGTTACGGCTCCACCAACGCGATTGTGACCGAACGGATGGCCGACGGCCTCTACGTGGTGGGCGACCTCACGAGCGATGTGCGTGACGGACACCCGCTGTTCGCGTCACGCGTGATGGCGGCCGCGGCGGCGCAAGCGCATGCGGTGGTGCGGGTGCTGCTCGGCTACAGGGAGCCGTGACGGGCCGGACCGTGCACGAATCCGCTCACGCAGGCGACGCCGCTCGTGCTACCGTGCGGGCATGACCGCCACCTACCGATACGCCGCCACATGCCCCAAGGGCGTCGAGCACCTGCTCGCCGAGGAATCGCGCGCACTCGGCGCCAAGGAGGTGCGTGAGACGCGCGCCGCGGTCACGTTCACCGGACCGCTCGAGGTCGCGTATCGCGCATGCCTCTGGTCTCGCCTGGCAAGCAGGGTGCTCCTCACGATGGGAGAGTTCGCCGCAGCCACCGCGGAGGAGTTGTACGCGGGGATGGCGGCGCTGCCGTGGGAGGAACACATTCCTGCCGAAGGCACGCTCGCCATCGATGTGAACGGGACCACCTCCGGTCTGACTCACACGAAGTTCACGGCGCAGAAGGCTAAGGACGCTGTGGTCGACCGTATCCGTGATCGGCTCGGCGCTCGTCCCTCGGTGGATTTCAACCGTCCGGACGCGCGCCTCAACATCCGGCTGCACAAAGAGCGGGCGACCGTCTCGCTCGATCTCTCGGGAGAACCGCTGCACCAGCGCGGGTACCGCACGCCCGGGGAGCAGGCCGAGGCGCCGCTCAAGGAGAACCTCGCAGCCGCGGTTCTGGTGCGTGCCGGTTGGGCGGAGATCGCTGCTTGCGGGGGTGCGCTCGTCGACCCCATGTGCGGGTCCGGCACGCTGCTGATCGAGGGTGCGATAATCGCCGCCGACCAGGCCCCGGGGCTGCTGCGTGACCACTGGGGGTTCGCGGGGTGGCTCGGCCACAGTGAGGACGTGTGGCACGCGCTCCTCGATGAGGCCGACGAACGCGCCGAGGCGGGTCGCGAGAGACTGCCGGTGATCTCGGGGAGCGATCGCGATCCCGCCGCAATCGCGATAGCCGTGACCTGCGCCAAACGTGCGGGATTCGGGAACGCCATCACGCTCGAGACGCGCGATCTGGCCGAACTCACGGCTCCCGCTGGCTCCAACCCCGGCCTCGTGGTCACCAACCCGCCTTACGGTGTGCGGCTCGGCGAGAGCGAGACGCTGGCGCCGCTGTATGCGGAGCTCGGCGAGCGGTTGCTCGCCGGATTCGACGGCTGGCAGGCGGCGGTGCTCACCAACGATGAAGCGCTTGCCAGGGCCATCGGGCTGCGCAGTCACGCCGCGCACACGCTCTACAACGGCGCGATCGAAACGAAGCTCTATCGGTTCGAGGTCTCGGCGGGTTCCGCGCGCGCGGACGTCCGCAAGGCGCCTGCCGCACGTTCGCAGGGTGCCGAGATGTTCGCCAACCGCCTTCGCAAGAAGGCGCGCCACCTCGGCAAGTGGGCGCGGCGCGAAGGGGTGACCTGCTATCGCGTATACGATGCCGACCTGCCCGAGTACGCGGTGGCCGTGGATCTGTACCAGGGCGCCGACGCCCATGATGGGTGCCGCTTCGCGCACGCGGCCGAGTATGCGCCGCCGCCGAGCGTGGATTCCGATCTCGCACAGGAGCGCCTGACGGAAGCCATCGAGGTGGTGGCCGAGGTGCTCGAGGTCGAGCCTGCCGACGTGGCGCTCAAGGTGCGCAAGCGCCAGCGAGGAAGCGCGCAGTACGAGCGGCAGGCGGTGCGCGGGGAGTGGGTGGAGGTGGCCGAGGGCGGCCTGCGCTTCCTCGTCAACCTGCACGACTACCTCGACACGGGCCTCTTCCTGGACCACCGCCCGGTGCGCGCGATGGTGCGCGACCTGTCGTCGAAGCAGCGCGTATGCAACCTGTTCGCCTACTCGGGCGCGGCCAGCGTCTACGCGCTTGCCGGCGGCGCCTCGTACGTGGCAACGGTGGACCTCTCGGCCACCTATCTCGACTGGGCGAAGCGCAACACCGCGCTCAATGGATACCCCGAGGGCCCCACCAACCGGTTCTTCCGCTCCGACGTCTTGCGCTGGCTCTCCGATGAACGCCGTCGAATCGAAGAAGGCCGCGCGCGGCGATACGGGCTGGTGTTCTGCGATCCGCCCACGTTCTCCACGAGCAAGTCGATGGGGGAGCGCACCTTCGATGTGCAGCGGGACCACGTGGCGCTCATCCGCGATGCGGCGGCGCTGCTCGAGCCCGACGGGGTGCTCGTCTTCTCCACCAATCTGCGCACGTTCAAGCTCGACGAGGGCGCGCTCGACGGGCTCGCGATAGAGGACATCACCGCCGAGACCATCCCGCCCGACTTCGAGCGCACCCCGCGCATCCACCACTGCTTCGTGGCGCGCAGAGCGTAGGCGCCGCGCGCCGCGGGATTCGGCTCCTGTCCGGGCATCGCTCTCCCCGGCTTGCACTTGACCCCACACTGCGTCCAGCCGTACCATCGCAGATGGTTGTAAACCGTCTGAAACGGAGCATGCCATGGCCCGCACGGCAGTCACCATAGGCTTCTCCGCACCCCCGGAGCTTGCCCGCGAGGTGGAGCGCCTTGCGGCGGCCGAGGGGAAGAGCAAGAGCGAGCTCTTCCGCGATATGGTGCAGGCGTACAAGCGGGAGCGCGAAATCATGGTGTTCGAAGATCTCGCGGCGTACGGCCGCGAGCGGGCACGGCTGCGCGGAGTGCGGACCGAGGAGGATGTCGAGCGCCTGATCCACGAGGCGCGCGGTGTCTAGGGTCGTCCTCGACACCAACGTCTACATCTCTGCGTACGGGTTCGGCGGGAAGCCGGCGAAGGTGCTGCGCGCGGCGATAGCGGGTGACTTCACTCTCCTCACCTCACCCGTGATCCTCGCCGAGGTGGCCGACAAGCTCTACGAGGTGCTCGGCTTCGACGACGAACATGTGCGAGCCGTCATCATGCAGGTCGCGCGCATCGCCGAGACGGTCCGGCCGGAAGTGCGCCTGACCGTGGTCTCCGACGAGCCGGACAACCGCATCCTCGAGTGCGCCACCAAGGGCGAGGTCGACCTGATCGTCACGGGTGACCACCACCTGCTCGATCTCGGCGCGTACCACGGCATCCGGATCGTCCGACCCGCCCGGTTCCTGACGGAGCTGACGGGAGGCTAGA
>DSAI01000104.1 GCA_011372845.1 Actinomycetota bacterium | reverse complement strand
GAGGGGCACGGCTACGATCTCGCGCATGCGGTCGAGGAGATGACGGACGGCGAAGTCGTCCCCGACATCGGCGGGCTGTACCGCATCCTGCGCCGCCTGGAGAGTGACGGGTTCGTGGTGTCGCGCTGGGAAGAGGGCGACTCGGGCCCCCAACGACGCTCGTACAGCATCACCAACGACGGGCGCTTGCTGCTCGAGCATTGGATCGGCCATCTGGAGGAGCGGCGGCACGCACTCGATGTGCTCATCGATGTGGCCCGCTCCGCCTCATCCCCGGCGTAGCCGGGATCACGTACAAGGAGGATGTCATGAAGGTAGCGGTCTCGGCTCTCGGATCCACTCTCGACGCCATGGTGGACCAGCGTTTCGGGCGTGCACAGTACTTCATCATCGGCAACACGGGGAGCACCGCCTTCGAGGTGGTGGACAACGCGGTGAACAAGGGCGCCACGGGCGGTGCTGGCATTGGTGCGGCTGAGTTGATGTCTGATCATAAGGTCGAGGCTGTGGTGACCGGCCACCTCGGCCCGAACGCGTTCAACGCCCTCAAGGCGGCAGGGATCCCGGGTTACGAGGGCAGCGGGCGGACCGTGAAGGACGCCCTTGCGGCCCTGGAAGCAGGGGAGCTGCGGGAGTTGACCGAGGCAGGGGAAGCGCACGCCGGCTGATGCCGGCCGACGAAGGGACACACACGTGAGCGAGAACGGACGGATCGTACTGGCAGTGCCCACGAACGGCGCGGGCGGCCTCGACGGCGAGAGGTCGGGCCACTTCGGCCGCTGCGACTGCTTCACTATCGTGGAGATCGAGAACGGCACGATCGTGGACACGAGGGTGGTGGACAACCCGCCGCACATGGACGGCGGCTGCCTGCGCCCGGTGAACCTCCTCAAAGGCGAGGGCGTGAACGCGCTCGTGGTGGGCGGTATCGGCGGCAGGCCGCTCGCGGGCTTCAACGACGTGGGCATCACCGTGTACTTCGACACCACCATCCCGCAGGTCGGGGCCGTTGCGGAGAAGGTCGCCGCCGGCGAGGTGGGCGTGATCGACCCTTCGTTCGTGTGCGGCGGGCACTAGCATGACAGCACACTCGGCACCGCATGTGGGGCGGATCACCGTTGCGATCGCGTCGGGCAAGGGGGGCACGGGCAAGACGCTCGTGGCCACCAACCTCGCGGTAGCCGCGGCCCGATCGGGCTCGCCTGTGGCGCTCGTTGACTGCGATGCGGACGCACCCAACGACGCGCTGTTCCTGGCGCCTGACGCGCCACAGGCGAGTCCCGTGGAAGTTCCGCTCCCGGTGGTGGACGAGAGCGCGTGCACGCTCTGCGGCGCGTGCCGTCGCACATGCGCGTACGGCGCCATACGCATCCTCGGCAGCAAGGTCATCGTCTTTCCCGAGCTCTGCCACAACTGTGGCGCGTGCGTCCGCGTGTGCCGTCCTGGTGCTCTGAGCGAACGGCCCGCCAGGGTGGGCGAGGTGGAGTGGGGGTCCGTGGGCGGTGCGCTGACCGCGCCGGCAGGCGTGGACGTGGTGACCGCCACGCTGGATATCGGTGAGGTGAAGGCGCCCACGGTCATCAGGGCCGCACGGAAGCGGGCCGCGGTCTTCAACCGGGCGGTCACCATACTCGACGCGTCGCCGGGGGTGGCGTGTTCGGCCGTGGCCGGTGTGCGCGATGCCGACGTGCTGGTGCTGGTGACCGAGCCCACGCCGTTCGGCATGCATGACCTTGAGCTCGCGGTCGCTCTCGGCCGGGACATGGGTATCCCGCTCGGCGTCGTCATCAACCGGGACGGAGCCGGCTCGGCCGATGTGACCGCATACTGCACCGCGCAGGGCATCCCCATCCTTGCGCGGATACCGTTCGACCGGCGTGTCGCCGAGGTGTATGCGGATGGCGGACTGGTGATCGACGAGCATCCGGACGGCGCGGCCTGGTTCGGCGGGCTGCTGAGCGCCGTTCGCGAGCTCGCGGAGGAGGAGGCGTGATGCGGCGAGTGGTGTTCGCGTCGGGCAAGGGAGGCACCGGCAAGACCACGTTCACGGCGATCACCGCCCGTCTTGCCGCGGAAGACGGGCCGCTGGTGCTGGCCGACTGTGACGTGGAGGCGGCCAACCTGCCGATCGCGCTCCGAGCCACCGTGACCGGCAGCGAGCCGTTCGCAGGCGGCTCGAAGGCCGTGATCGACGCGGATGCCTGCCGGGGATGCGGCGCCTGCCAGCCGGTCTGCCGGTTCGAGGCGATCGCAGCTGATGAAGACTTCTGGCGCACGCGCGCGTTCGTGATCGATCCGTGGGCCTGTGAGGGATGCGGAGCGTGCGTGCCGGCGTGCCCGTACGACGCCATCACGATGGAGCAGTCGCGTGCGGGTGAGGTCCACACAGCCGAGACGGTCATCGGCCCGATGGCGTTCGGCCAGCTCGTTGCGGGCGAGGATCTCTCGGGCAAGCTGGTCACCGAGGTGCGCACACGCGCCGACGCGATCGGCGTAGAGCACGGTATCGACCGGATGTGGATCGACGGCCCTCCCGGCGTGGGGTGTCCCGCTATCGCCGCGCTCACCGGCACGGACCTCGTGATGGCCGTCACCGAGCCGACCCTCTCCGGGGAACACGACCTCATGCGGCTCGTGACGCTTGCGCGGCGGTTCGATCTGCCCGTGGCCGTTGTACTCAACAAGGCGGATCTCTCGGCTTCAGGCGCTCGCCGGATACGTGAGCGGATGGCTGCCGAGGGGCTCGACCTCGTGGCCGAAGTCCCGTTCGATGCCGAGTTGGCGGCGTTGCCCGAGCGGCTCGCTCGCGGTGAGGAGTTCGCCTTCCCGGACACGCCGGGTATGGACGGTGTCCGGGCGACGGCCGCATGGCTGGCGGAGAGGATGGGCGCCGGCAGCTAGGTCACCTCCATCACGAAGCCCTTCCGCGCGTTTGGGTATCAACATACAGACAGCGCGGAGGGGGGCCGTGACAGCGTGGCGGAGCAGGGGCATCTGCGCGGGACCATCCACAGGATCTGGCCGAACCGCATTCGGGCTCGGGAGCGTGACCTGCTGCCCAGGACCCCCGTGGCGCAACAGGCGTTGGTCGATGCCCTGACCTCGACGTCTGAATCCATCTCCTCGGCGCGCACCGTCCGTGACGAATCCATCTCCTCGGCGCGCACCGTCCGTGACGTGATGACGGTGATCGTGGATGCGGCCAAGTCCTTCACGGGCACCGAGAAGGTGGCCATCTGCCTCGTGGACGATTACGCAGACGGCCCGGTGATGGACGAGGCCACGTTGGTGGTCCGCGGCGCACGTGACACACACGTCCAGGCGTGGTGGGGGCAGCATCTCACGGAGATCGCCAAGGAGGTCTTCAGCGAGGGCCACCCGACCTTCGAGGTGGACCGTGAGCGGGGGGCGTGGCTGCTCGCCGTACCCGTGCGTGTGCACAGCGAGCCCCTCGGCATACTCATCGCGATCAACGCGCTCGACCACTCGCTGCTGCCGGAACACTCGGCGTTCCTCTCGATCCTGGGTGCGCTGGCCGCCGTCTCCATCGTCAACGCCCGTCTGGCCGAGGAGGGACGCTACGCGATGCTGGCGGGCGAGCGTGAACGCATCGCACGCGAGATGCACGACGGCATCTCCCAGTCGCTGTTCTCGGTGTCGCTGGGACTCGAACTTGCCAAGAAGCAGGTGATGAAGGATCCCGCGCAGGCCAGACAGACCCTGGAGGACCTGGAGGGGCAGCTCAGCGCGAGCGCGAGCGACCTGCGTCGTCTCATCTACGATCTCCGGCCCGTGAAGCTCCAGGAGATGGGATTGGTGGACTCGGTGCGCAACTGGATCAGCGAAGCCACCCGCGGGAGCGGCGTGCGGGGAGTCGTGGAGGTGGAGGGGCAGGCATGCGGTCTCAGGCCGTCGCACGAGGCGTGTCTGTACCGGGTGGGCAAGGAGGCCGTGAGCAACGCGGTGCGGCATTCGGGCGGCGGACGGATCGCGGTGCGGATCGTCTACGCGCCGGGTGCGGTGGCGCTCACTGTCAGCGACGACGGCAACGGGATCGTGCACGGGGGGACGGAGCCCCGGCTCGAGGGGACCGGCGCGGGGCTGCGCAACATGCGGGAGCGGATGGCCGCCGAAGGCGGGTGGCTGGAGGTCTCGAGCGAGCCCGGTACGGGCACGGTGGTCCGTGCGGTGCTTCCTCTGGAGGAGGAGTGATGGATCCGATCCGTGTCTTCATCGCCGACGATCACGAACTGGTGCGGTATGCGCTGCGCATGCTGCTTGAGGACGAGTCGGACATCGAGGTCGTGGGGGAGTCGGCGAACGGTGAGGGCGCTGTGGCCGCCGTGGGGTCCGAGGAGGTGGATCTCGTGTTGCTCGATCTCAGGATGCCGGGCATCGGCGGAATCGAGGCGTGCAGACTCATCAAGGAGCGCGAGCCGGACGTGTCGGTGCTGGTTCTCACCAGCTTCGGTGACGACAACGAGGTCTTCGGGGTGCTCGCTGCGGGCGCCGGGGGTTACATCCTCAAGGACACGCGCCCGGAGCTGGTGGTCCAGGCGGTGCGTGCGATGGCCGAGGGACAGGCCGTGTTCGACTCCAAGATCGCGGCCCGGGTGATAGCGGGACAGCCCGATCGGGATCCCTACACTGACGAGGAGTTGCGGTCGCGCTTCTCGAACCGCGAGCTCGAGGTGCTGCAACTCATGGCCGAGGGGATGGGCAACAAGCAGATCGCGCATGCCCTGTGGATCAGCGAGGCCACGGTCAAGACGCACGTGAGCCACATCCTCCGCAAGATGGGGACCCCCGATCGCACCCAGGCGGCGCTCGTCGCGGTGCGGGCAGGGCTGGTCGCGTCACCGGACGGTGACGCTGGGTAGGCCGTTCGCAGCCTCGGCATCCCCCATCGGTATGAGCCGATATCATCCTTCGCTCATACCATAAGCGGCTAGTCAGCACTCTGTGACGGGGGACACTCTCTAGTAGATGGACGGTCCTCTGGGAAGCGCGGCGCTTCGCCGGCTCCCGATCGAAGCCGTCGGAGGTGTCTGACAGACTCGCGGGAGCGGGGGGAGGTGTTTCGCATGTTGACCAAGCTGTATGTCCGGACGCGGAACTTCTTTGAGCGCGACGAGGGCGCGACGGCAGTCGAGTACGGCCTGATGGTAGCCCTGATCGCCGTGGTGATCATTGGTGCGGTGACGCTCGTAGGGGGGAACCTGAAAGCGATCTTCGACTCCATTGCAAAGGAGCTCGCGATCAGCACTGGATGACAGCGCTTGCGCCTTCGGGCGCTGGCGCGTGTTGAGCGGGGCCCAGTCGTCGCTATCGGTGCATCCGGCTGCGACTGGGCCTCGGTCATGAGGCCGACGAGGTCCTTGGGGGGACCATGGGCAGCGCAGCAGGACGTACGCGTCACCATGACGACGGCGCGGCCGCCGTTGAGTTCGCGCTCGTCGCGTTGTTGCTTTTCACGCTGCTGTTCGCGGTCATCCAGTTCGGCTACACGTTCTTCGAGTACGTCTCGGTCGCCCATGCCGCCCGCGAGGGCGTGCGGTGGGCGGCGCTCGGCGCCACTGCGGAAACGGTGGAGGCGCACGCGATCGGCGCAGCCCCCGGCCTGGATTCAGCACGCGTCACTCTTGCCATCGACAATCCCGCGAGCGATTCCGTTCGCGTTCGTATCACGTACGTCCGGACCCAGCTCGTGCCTATCCCGGACGTGGTGCTGCCTGCTTCAATCAGCAGCGCAGCCGTTCAGAGACTGGAGTGAGAACGATGTCCAGGCGGTGGTTCTCAGACGATTCGGGCGCTGTGGCGGTGACCTTCGCCATCGTGTTCCTCGTCATCGTGGCGTTCGCGGCGCTCGCTGTGGACGTTGGGTTCTGGTACACGGCCAAGCGCCAACTGCAGTCGGCGGCCGACGCGGCAGCGCTCGCCGGATGCCGGGAGCTTTCGGAGGCGGCGGGCACGACAGCCATCGAACAGGCCGTCAGCTCCTTCGCCAGCGGCAACTTCACCACGCCACTCGATGCATCACCGGTCTCCCGCGTGGCCGAGACCGAGATCGGCAGCAACTACGTGAAAGTGACGTGTGAGACTGACGCACCCGTGTTCCTGTCCCACTTCATCCTCAACCGGGGGACGACGCTCATCCGGGCGCAGTCGGTGGCCAAGGTGGGGTTCCTCGCGGGCGCCAAGTCCCCGGTGCCGTTCGGGCTCACGATCCTCCGCATCGGTGAACTCACCGGGAGCATCGGGGGTGGTCCATGGCTGGAGTTCTCGGAGGGGGCCGACGGCTGCTGGACCAGGACCTTCCCGTCGGTCAGCCCCGGCCCGCTCGATCTGCGTGCCACCAACGCACAGGGTTTCACCGAGGAGTTCCCGGCCATCGTCACGGTGGGCACCCTCGATCCGGCCGGCCGGATCATCGCCATGGACGTGGACAGCAACACACTCACGGAGGGCGATCCCTCGGTGCGCGTGAGTGTGCGTCTGAGCGAACCGCTGGAGCCGGGAGAGGCCCTCAAGGCG
>DSAI01000197.1 GCA_011372845.1 Actinomycetota bacterium | reverse complement strand
GTCGATGAACAGCGACGGCAGCCGCCCGTCCGACGCCGCGGCGCAGGCATCCTCCAATGTGACGGCGTGTTCGAGGCCCAGGGCGCCTGCGTGCGTTCTGCGAAGGGCCGACAAGTGCGCATCCGTACCCGCCACTGCCCCTATGTCGCGCGCGAGAGAGCGGATGTAGGTCCCCTTGGAGACAGAGAACCGCACTTGCCACGTGGGACCGGATGGATCGATGGCCGACAACGCCGCTTCGTACACCTCGATGTCACGCGGTTCCATCGTGACGTCCACCCCGTCACGGGCAAGCCGGTACGCCGGCACCCCCTGCCGCTTGATGGCGGAGAAGGCGGGGGGTATCTGTGTCTGAGGACCGAGGAAGGTGGCGAGGATCCGCTCGGCCTCAAGAGCATCGAGCGCCGAAGGCGGGACCGGGCTGGATGACACCACGTCGCCATCCGCATCGAGGGTGTCGGTGGCGGTGCCGAACTCGACATGCGCCAGATATGACTTGCGATCGACCGACAGGTAGCGCGCCAAACGTGTTGCGGAGCCGACGAGCACGATGAGGACCCCGGTGGCCATCGGATCGAGGGTCCCGGCGTGCCCGATACGCTTCTCCCCTGTCGCCTTCCTGAGCCGGGCAACGACATCGTGGCTGGTGCAGCCCGCCGATTTGTCGATGACCAGCACCCCAGAGAGACCGGTCGCCCCCCGGCGTGCCATCAGTCGCGACCTCCGGGAAGAAGCGGAAGCACCGCCGCGAGCGCATCGTCGAGCCCGCCGGGAAGCGTCACCCCCGCGGCGGCGCGGTGCCCTCCCCCGCCGAGCTCACGCGCTGCCGAACCGACGTCGGCCGAGTCTTTCGCGCGGAGACTCACGCGTGACTTGCCATCGCCGTTGACCTTCACGAGGAAGACGGCCTCGACCCCGCCCAGCGCACGGACGTGGTCGATCAGGTTCTCGGCCTCGGCGGGACGTGCTCCGGTCTCCACGAAGTCCGCGTCACGGACCCAGGAGTACGCGACAAGACCGCCGTTGGCGAAGGTGATACGGCCGAGGGCGCGCGACAGCAAGGCCTGTGCTCCAGCGGACCGGTTCTCGTAGATGGCCGAGTAGATGTCGTTGGGGACGGCGCCGGCAGCCACCATCTCGGCGGCCACCCGCAACGTCTTCGCGGAGGTGTTGGAGTAGCTGAAGCGACCGGTGTCGGTGAGGAGGGCCGCGTACAGACAGGTGGCGGTGCGCGAGTCGGGCACCACGCCGAGGTGATGTGCGAGCTCCCATACGAGGCACCCGGTGGCTGCGGCCTCGGGATTGAGAACGGCTATGGCATCACCGGGGGTCGCATCAGGATGGTGGTCGATCATGATCAGGGTACGGGCGGCCCTTGCAAGCGGCTCGGCCAGCACGAGGCGCCTTGGATCGGGGCTGTCGAGCGCAACGAAGACGTCCGGCACCGCCGCGTCCTGGGCCAGGATGAACCGGTCCGCCCCTGGAAGGAACGCGTACGTCGACGGCAGCGGGTCGTTGGTGGGCAGCACGGGCGCAGAGTCGATGCCCGCGCTCTCAAGTACGAGCATCAGGCCGAGGGCCGACCCCACGGCGTCACCGTCGGGGTCGACGTGCACGCCGATGAGCACGCTGTCCGCCTCACGGAGAGCTCGGGCGGCCTGGGAGAATGCGTCCGGCAGCGTCACGAGCCGTCCTCATCCTGGCGCATGGTGGGAGGCACGTTCTTGAGCGCCTCGGTAATCCGCATGCTCTGGTCGAGCGTCGTGTCGAGAAGGTAGCGCAGTTCGGGGATCACCCGTATCTGGACCCGCCGGGCCAGACCGGCGCGGATGCGCTTGTCCGCCGAGCGGAGACCCTCGAGCAGCGCTTCGTACTCCTCATCGCCACCGTGCGTGGTGACATACACGTTGGCCAGGTTCAGGTCGGCCGACACCTCCACGGACGTGATCGTGGCGAAGTCGAGCCGCGGGTCTGCGACGTCGTCTCGAAGGACCTCGGCGAGGGCCTCACGGACGCTCTCGCCGAGTCTGCGTGTGCGCGGAGTGCTCTTCATCAGCCTACTCCTCGCGTGCGACCTCGACGGTGCGGTAGGACTCGATGACGTCGCCGACCTTGAGGTCCTGGAAGTTCTCGATGCCGATGCCGCACTCGTATCCTTGCTTCACCGACTTCACGTCGTCCTTGAAGCGCCTGAGCGAGTGGATCCTGCCGTCGTGGATGACGGTCCCGTCGCGCACGATCCGCACCTGGTCGTCGCGGTTGATCTCGCCCTCCTGGACGAAGCATCCCGCGATCACGCCCGCCTTGGGCACCTTGAAGAGGTCGCGCACTTCGATGTGGGCAGTGTCGCGCTCTTCGATCGTGGGCGCGAGCATGCCCACGCGCGCGGCATTGATCTCTTCGATGGCCTGGTAGATCACGCGGTACAGCCGCATGTCCACCTTCTCCTTGTCCGCAAGGGCGCGCGCGACCGGGAGCGGCCGTACGTTGAAACCGATGATGATGGCATCGGAGGCGGCGGCGAGCATCACGTCGGTCTCGGTGATGCCACCCACGCCGGAGTGGATGATGTTGATGTGGACTTCGCTCTGGTCCATCTTGTCGAGGGCGTCTCTCAGCGCCTCGATGGACCCTTGCACATCGGCCTTCACCACGAGGTTCAGGTCCCGGATCTCGCCTTCCTGGATGCGCGCGAAAAGGTCATCCAGCGTCACCCGTGACTTCTGCTCGTGCTCGAGCAGGCGCTGGCGCAGCGCCCGGTCCTCGGCGAGGTCACGCGCGTCACGCTCGTCTGCGAAGACGCGGAATTCGTCACCGGCGGACGGCACGCTCGAGAGTCCGAGCACCTCCACCGGATCCGCGGGGACGGCTTGGCCGACGGTCTCGCCCAACGGGCTGATCAGCGCCCGCACACGTCCATGGCTGGTCCCGGCCACAAGAGCGTCACCTACGCGCAGCGTACCGCGCTGCACCAGGACCGTGGCGACAGGGCCGCGGCCTTTGTCGAGTTTCGCCTCGATGACCACGCCCGATGCGTGTGCGCCGGGATTGGCCTGCAGTTCGAGCATGTCAGCCTGGAGGAGGACCATTTCGAGCAGGTCGTCGATGGCGACGCGCTTCTTCGCTGAGACATTGACGAAGATATTGGTGCCGCCCCACTCCTCCGGCACGATTTCGTGCTCGGTGAGCATCTGCTTGACCTGTTCGGGGTTGGCGCCATCCTTATCGATCTTGTTGACCGCAACGATGATGGGGACGCCGGCAGCCTTGGCGTGATGGATTGCCTCGACGGTCTGCGGCATGACGCCGTCGTCGGCCGCCACCACGAGGATGACGATGTCGGTGATGTTCGCGCCACGGGCACGCATCGCGGTGAACGCTTCGTGACCCGGGGTGTCGATGAAGGTGATCTGACGCCCGTTCTTCTCCACGATCGACGCACCGATGTGCTGGGTGATGCCGCCCGCCTCGGTATCCGCGACACCGGTCTCGCGGATAGCGTCCAGCAGAGACGTCTTCCCGTGGTCGACGTGACCCATGACGGTGACTACAGGAGGACGCGGACGGAGATCGTCGGGGTCGTCCACGAATGTGAACCCGGGCTCCTCTTCGGGTGTCACGACCTGGACCTCCACGCCGAGGTCTTCGGCGAGGATATCCATGGCGTCGGGGCTCATCGGCTGGTTCACCGTGTGCGGGTCGCCGAGCATCAGCAGACGCTTGACGACCTCGCCCGCCGGCACCTCGAGCGCTTCGGCGAACTGCGCCACCGTCGAGTTGATCGGTATGGTCACGACCGTCGTCTCGACCTGTGGCTTCTCGTCACCGGTGATGTGAGGGTGCACGGGAGCTTCCCGCCTGCCCGACGGCTTCTTGGACTTCTTCTTCTTGCTCTTCCGGTCCTGGTGGCTCTGCACCATCTTGGCCGCGTCGGCGATGAGATTGGTGGCCGGGGCGGCTGGGGGCTGGGCGGCCTCCGCGTCCTTCGCCATCTGGCGGTAACGGTCCGCTTCAGCCGCTTCGGCCTTGGCGGCCTCCGCGGCGAGTGCGGCACGCTCGGCCTCGGCCTTCTTCGCCGCTTCCAGACGTGCGGCCTCCTCGGCTTCACGCCGGGCGCGCTCCTCGGCCTCCCGGGCGGCTTCCTCGGCCTCGGCTTTGGCCTTGGCGTCTTCAGCCGCTTTGCGCGCTGCCTCCGCCTCGGCTCGTGCGGCGGCCTCCGCGGCCGCCTTGGCCGCGGCTTCGGCTTCGCGCTGCGCCTTCTCTCGTGCGGCCTTCTTCTCTTCGGCAGCGGCTCTGGCGGCTTCCTTGGCCTCCATCTCCTTCTGCTTCTCTTCGATGACGTCGGCGAGGTCCTTCCGAATCTTGTCGACGTACGCCTCGACGAGAGTGGACGCATGGTTGCGCGCCGGTATCTTGAGCCGCTCGAGGTGTTCGAGCAACTCCTTCGAGGTCATTCCGAACTCCTTGGCGAGTTCGTGCACACGCATCGCAGGCATCAGCGTCACCGTCCAGTTCTCGAAGCGGAGGCCCCACGGTCCTGGAGCACGTCCTCGAATTCATGTCTTAGGCGCTCCACGTCCTCTTCGACGAGACTCACCCGGAGCGCGGATGTGAGCCTCCTAGCGGATATCGCGGACTCGAAACAGGCGATCGCAGGGCACACGGACGCACCGCGTCCCGGCGCCTTGCCCGTCGGATCCACGTGTACTTCACCATCACCGTCGCGCACCAGGCGCACGAAGGCACGCTTGTCGTCCACGCGCCGACACGCGACGCACGTCCGTTGTGGGGTTGCGCGGTGACTCACGACTCGTCCGCGGCCTCCTTCTCATGCACGCCACAGTACCGGCTGCCAGGCCGTGCCTGGTTACGGCACCGGATGCCGGTGCTCGTCACCGCGATGCAGCGGCCGTCGCCCTCATCGCCGTCGAGGTCGCCGCCGGTGACCGCCTCTGCAAGCCCGGTCGAGACGGCCTGGCCGAGACTCTTGATGTCGATCCGCCAGCCGGTGAGCTTGGCGGCCAGTCGGGCGTTCTGCCCTTCCTTGCCGATGGCGAGCGAGAGTTGGTCGTCGGGGACGATCACTGTGGCCGTGTGGGTGTCGTCGGAGACGACCACACGGGCCACCTTGGCCGGTGAGAGTGCGTTGCCGACGAAGGTGGCCGGATCCTCAGACCACGGGACCACGTCGATGCGCTCGCCGCGCAATTCCGCGACGACCATGCGCACGCGACTCCCCTTGGGGCCGACGCAAGCGCCTACCGGGTCGAGGCCGGGCTCGCGCGATGACACGGCGATCTTGGAGCGCATGCCTGGCTCGCGTGCGACGCTCTTGATCTCGACGATGCCGTCGTAGATCTCCGGGACCTCGAGCTCGAAGAGCCGCTTCAGCAGATTGGGGTGCGTACGCGAGACCACGATCGACGGCTCGTTGGAGGTCTTCCGGACATCGATGATGAGCGCCTTCAGACGCTGGTTGTGCTCGTAGCGCTCGTTGGGGGGTTGCTCCGCATGCGGCAACAGCGCTTCGACCCCCTCGCGGATCTTGACGAGCGTGTACCGGGAGTCGGACTGCTGGACCGTACCGGTGATGCTGTCACCGATCCGGTCGGCGTACTCCTCGAAGATCTGCTCGCGTTCGGCCTCGCGGATTGACTGCGTGATAACCTGCTTCGCCGCAGTGGCGGCATAACGGGAGATATCCGAAGGCGTGACGTCACGCGCTTCGAACACGGGCTCTTCCTCCGTATCGCCCACAGGGACGAGTTCGTAGACGTGGATACGCCCGCTCTCGCGGTCGATCGTCACCGAGCAGTCGTTGTCCGAGTCGAGGATCCGCTTGTAGGTGACGGCGAGTTGTTCCTCAAGACGCTCGAGCATGACCGTCTCGTCGATGTTCTTCTCGCGTGCGAGTTCACGCAATGCGTCCATCAGCTCGGAGCTCATCTGTTCTTCCCGTCCCTTTCGGTCGCCGTACCGAAGTCGGCTTTCAAGCGTGCCCGTTCGATTCCATCGAACGGGACGCGGAGTTCCCTGTCGTCGGCCTGGATGACGACCTCATCGCCGTCGAATCCGACGAGCGTGCCTGTGAACCGCGAACGTCCGTCGATAGGACGATGCGTCTGGACCGACACCTTCTCGCCCGTGAAGCGCTCGAAGTGCTCCCGCGTGCGCAGCGGGCGCTCGATCCCCGGAGACGACACCTCAAGGGTGAACGCTCCGGAGAGCTGCGGCATGGCGTCGAGGGCCTCCGATATCCAGGGGTTGGCGTCGGCGATGGCGTCGATATCGATGCCGCCTTCTCTGTCGAGGAAGACCCGCACCGTACGGTGTTTGCCGCCGCCGATGACTTCTACGGTCACCAGTTCGAGACCGTGCTCCCGCGCGCGAGGCTCGAGCGCCGCTATGAGTCCGTCAGCAAGCACCATGGGCACTCGACCTCCTTCCTTCCAGAACAAAAGAAGCGGGGGTAAGCCCACTTCTCACACGGGACGTTTGTCGTTCGTCGGGATTGTAGCACAGCACGCAGACGCGGCAAACGGTCACGGGCGCTGGAAAAGGCATCCCGTGACC
>DSAI01000151.1 GCA_011372845.1 Actinomycetota bacterium | reverse complement strand
GAGCGCGTCTGGACAGTGAAGGACGCGCTCGAGTGGACGTGTGAGTATCTGGGCAGGAAAGGCGACGATCATCCGCGCCGTTCCGCCGAGTGGCTGCTCTCTTCCGCTACGGGCCTCTCGCGTGTGGAGCTCTATGCGTACCACGACCGTCCGCTCTCTCCCGATGAGCGTGCGAGGTACCGCGAACTGGTGGCGCGTCGCGCCGATGGAATGCCGCTCCAGTACGTCACGGGCGAGATGCCCTTCCGCCATCTGGTGGTCCATGTGGAGCCCGGCGTGTTCATCCCGCGGCCCGAGACCGAGGTCCTTGTGGACGTCGCGCTCGAGCACATCGCCGCCGCCGGGCGGCCCGTGGTCGTGGACCTGTGTACCGGCTCAGGATGCGTGGCGGTGGCCATCGCGAGCGAGCACCCGGGGGCCCGTGTGTGGGCCACCGACATCAACGAGCGCGCGATCTCGACCGCTGGTCGGAACAGTCTTCACGCAAACGTCGAAGACAGGGTACAAGTACTGTATGGAGACCTCTTCGATCCACTGCCGTACGAACTCGCCGGTACGGTCGATCTCGTCGTGTCCAACCCACCGTACATCCCGTCCGGGGACCTGCCCGGCCTTCCCGCCGAGATTCTCGGGTTCGAGCCGCACACGGCGCTCGATGGGGGCCAGGACGGCCTCGACGTGTTCCGGCGTATCGCCGATGCGGCCGACACGTGGCTCGCTCCCGGCGGAGGTCTCGCCGTGGAACTCGACAGCGGCAGGGTTTCGGACGCGGAGCGAGTCCTGGAAGGGCGTTTTGAGGGAGTGACGGTCCGGCGTGATCTCGCCGGCCGTGAGCGTATCGTCTATGCGCGGAAAGGTAGGTCGATGCAGCGATGAACAAGGTGATACACGTCGACCCGGAAAACCCCTCGGCGGAAGTGGTCAATCTCGCCGCCACCATGCTCAGGGACGGGGGCATCATCGTGTTCCCCACTGAGACGGTGTACGGGATTGGCGCTTCCGCTACGTCATGCATCGGCTCCCAGGAGATCATCGACATCAAGATGAGACCTAAGAACAAACCCTTGCCGTGGCTCGTGGACGGCGAGGGCGCGCTCGACACGTACGGCGTGGACGTTCCCGAGTACGCGCACCGGCTGGCGCGGGCGTTCTGGCCCGGGCCGATCACGATCGTGGTGAAGGCCGCGGACGTGGTGGCCAAGGAGTTCCGCGACGACCGTGGCACGGTGGCGCTCCGCTCTCCCGACCACCGGCTGGTCCAGGAGTTGATCCGCTCCAACGGCGCCGCGGTGGTGACCACCTCGGCCAACACGTCGGGCAAGCCGCCCGCGAGCTCGTTCGAGGAACTCGAGGACCGCATTGTCGCAGCGGCCGACGTGGTCCTGGACGGCGGGGAGACGCCGCACAGGATGGCCTCCACCGTGGTGGACTGCACCGGCCCCGAGCCGGTGGTCACCCGGGTTGGTCCGGCCCCGGAAGAGGAGATCCGGGCGGTCGCTGCGGGCCAGGACAACTGACGGGGTCGCGCTTCGTGGCATCCAGAGCGCCGTGACGCCCGGCATACGGTACAATCTGCCGGAGGCGGCCCATGCGGGTCGCCTCCGGCCACGCTGAAGGGGAGGCTATGCGAATCTACCTCGGCTCGGACCATGCCGGATTCGAGCTCAAAGAGCAGGTCCGTGGGATCCTCGAGGGGTTCGGTCACGAGGTTGTGGACGTTGGCACCTCGTCGGAGGACTCGGTCGACTACCCCGACTACGCGGAGACCGTCGCCCGGGCCGTGGCGGCCGGGGACGCCCCGTTCGGGGTGCTGATCTGCGGCACCGGGATCGGCATGGCGATGGCGGCCAACAAGGTCCCGGGCATCCGTGCGGTGCAGGCGAGCGATCCAGAGATGGCGCGCATGGGCCGCCTGCACAACAACGCGAACATCCTCACGCTTCCCGGGCGATACATAGACCGCGACCGCGCAGCGGAGGTGCTCTCGACGTTCCTTGAGACGCCGTTCGAGGGAGGACGCCACCAGCGCCGGGTCGACAAGATCGGGCGGATCGAACAGTCCAGCGAGTAGGAGAGAGGGTCTTCCATGACGTTGCGTCACGTGTCCGCGTCGGATCCGGAGCTTGCGGCGGCGATGGACGCCGAACTCACGCGACAGCGTGAGTCGATCGAGCTCATCGCCTCGGAGAACTTCGTGTCGATGGCGGTGCTCGAGGCCGCTGGCAGCGTGCTCACCAACAAGTATGCGGAGGGGCTTCCGGGCAAGCGGTACTACGGCGGTTGCGAGAAGGTCGACATCGTCGAGGACCTGGCGCGCGAGCGCGCCAAGGCGCTCTTCGGCGCCGAGCATGCCAATGTGCAGCCGCACGCCGGAGCTCCCGCCAACCTGGCGGTGTACTACGCCTTCCTCGATCCGGGCGACACGTATCTCGGCATGAACCTCGCCATGGGCGGTCACCTCACGCACGGCTCGCCGGTCAACTTCTCGGGCAAGTGGTTCAACGTGGTCCCGTACGGGCTTGGCGATGACGAGCGTATCGACTACGACGAGGTGGAGCGCCTTGCCAAGGAGCACCGGCCCAAGATGATCATCGCGGGCGCCTCGGCATATCCGCGCATCATCGACTTCGAGCGGTTCGCGGCGATTGCCGCCGAGGTGGACGCGAAGCTGATGGTCGACATGGCGCACATCGCCGGACTGGTCGCCACCGGTGCGCACCCGTCGCCGGTGCCGCACGCCGACGTCGTCACCTCCACCACCCACAAGACGCTCCGTGGCCCGCGCAGCGGCCTGATCCTATGCAAGGAAGAACACCGGGTCGCCATCGACAAGGCCGTGTTCCCCGGCCTGCAGGGCGGTCCGCTCGAGCACGTCATCGCCGCCAAAGCGGTGGCCTTCCACGAGGCGATGCAGCCGGAGTTCTCGGCCTACATCGACCAGGTCGTCATCAACGCCCGTGTGATGGGCGAGGCGATGGTGGAGGGCGGCCTCCGCCTGGTCTCGGGGGGCACCGACAACCATCTGCTCCTGGTGGACCTCCGTCCCGCAGGCGTGACCGGTAAGGATGCCGAGAAGGTCCTCGAGCACGTGGGGATGACCGTGAACAAGAACGCGATTCCCAACGATCCCGAGAGCCCGTTCGTCACGAGCGGCATCCGCGTGGGCTCCGCTGCGATGACCACGCGCGGATTCGACGAGGAGGAGGCGCACACGGTGGGCCGGTTGATCGCCGAGACGATCTTCCACCGCGACGATCCCACCCGCGTGGAGGCGATCAAGTCGCAGGTGGCGGCCTTGCTCGAGGCGCACTCGCTGTACCCGGAACTCTAGGCGAGGAGGACTTTGATGACGAAGGACCCGCGCTGGGACAACGTGGTCGTGATCGACCATCCGCTCGTACAGCACAAGCTCTCGATCCTCCGCGACGTGGGGACGGGTGCGAAGGAGTTCCGCGAGCTGGTGAAGGAGCTCGCGATGCTCGAGGCGTACGAGGCCACCCGGAGTTTCCAGCTGCTGGAGACCGTGGTCCGGACGCCGATCACGCAGACCACGACCTTCGTGCTTGCCGGCAAGAAGGTGGCGGTCATCCCGATCCTGCGTGCCGGCCTCGGCATGGTGGAGGGCATCATCGAGCTCATCCCCGCGGCCAAGGTGGGCCATATCGGCCTGTACCGCGACCCGGAGACGCTGCAGCCCGTGGAGTACTACTGCAAGCTTCCCGAGGACATCGGCGAGCGTGACGTCCTGATCGTCGATCCCATGCTGGCCACGGGAGGCTCCGCGGCGGCCGCGGTGCAGTTCCTCCGGGATCGGGGCGCTCGGGAGATCAACCTGCTCGTGCTCCTTGCCGCGCCCGAGGGGATCGAGGAGGTCAACCGGCTGTGCCGTGACGTCACCATCTACACGTGCGCGATCGACAGCCACCTCAACGACCACGGCTACATCGTGCCGGGCCTGGGCGATGCGGGCGACCGTCTCTTCGGCACCAAGTAAGCGGGGCTCTTCATGCCGAGACCGTCGTGGGACGAGTACTTCATGGCGATCACCGACCAGGTGGCCGAGCGGGCCACCTGTACCCGCCGTAAGATCGGCGCCGTGCTCGTGAAGGACAAGCGCATTCTCGCCACCGGCTATAACGGCGCGCCGTCGGGGCTCCCTCACTGCGACGTGGTGGGATGTCTGCGCGAGCAGCGCGCGATCCCGTCGGGCACGCAACACGAGCTCTGCCGGGGCATCCATGCCGAGCAGAACGCGGTGATCCAGGCGGCGCGGCACGGCACCGCGATCGACGGAGCCACAGTCTACTGCACGCACCAGCCGTGCGTGCTCTGCGCGAAGATCCTGATCAACGCCGGCGTTCTGCGCATCGTGTTCCGGGAGTCGTACCCGGACGCGCTCGCAGCCGAGATGCTCGACGAGGCCGGCGTGGAGGTCGTGCGCTACGCTGGCGGTGACAGCGTGTGAACTGGGTCGAGCACGCGATCGTCCTGGCGGTCGCAGCCGGTGTCACGCTTCTCATAACGCCGGTCGCCCGCCTTGTGGGGGCGCGGTGGGGGATCGTGGCCCGCGCGGGAGGGCGGCACGTCCACACCGGAACGGTCCCGCGTATCGGCGGCGCGGGGATGTTCGCCGGGCTCATCGCCGCGGTTGCGGTGCGGTGGATCGGCGAGCGCCAGTGGGACTGGCAGCAGATCCTCACCGCTTCGGACGGGGCCACGCTCGCTGTGCTCGGCGGCATCGGGCTGGTGTTCGCCATCGGATTGCTGGACGACATCGTGGATCTTCCCCCGGGTCGTAAGATGCTCGGTCAGATCCTCGCCGCCGGACTCACCGTGGCGGGCGGGGTCCGCATCGAATTCGTGGGCGATCCGTTCAGCGGCGGCATCATCATGCTGGGTGTGCTATCGATCCCGATCACGCTCATATGGCTGGTGAGCTTCGCCAACATCGTGAACCTCATCGACGGCCTGGACGGCCTGGCCGCCGGGGTCACCGCCATCGCCGCGGTGAGCCTGTTCGTTCTGGCCCTGGAGTCGAACCAGCCGATTGCCGCCTTCCTCGCGGTGGCCATCGTGGGGATGTGCATCGGCTTCCTCCGCTACAACTTCCATCCGGCCTCGGTGTTCATGGGCGACTCCGGCGCTCTCTTGCTCGGGTTCTCCCTCGGCTGCGTCTCGCTCACCGGCGTGATGAAGTCCACCGCGGCCATCGCTCTCGTGGTACCGATCCTCATCGTCGGGGTGCCGGTGTTCGACACGTTCTCGGCGATCATCCGGCGTAAGCGGCATGGCTGGCCGATCCAGCGTGCCGACAAGGGACACATACACCACCGTCTTCTCGCGCGCGGCTTCAGCCAGCGGCAGACGGTGCTGATCATCTACGTGTGGTCGGCCGCCCTGGCCGTGGGCGGCTACGCGATGCGATGGGTGCCCACGTTGTACAAGTCGCTCACCTTCCTCGTGCTGGCCGTGCTCTCAGGGCTGATGGCCTCCTGGCTGGGGCTGTTCCAGGCTGCGCATCACGACGACCAGGATTCGTAGCGGAGGGTTCCGGAGCGGCCCGTGCGCCCTGGTCGTGCGCCCCGGCTGGAAGCGCTCGTCATGCAGGGGTCTCCCTCGGATATCCGTGTTGTTGCGGCCAGGTCGTTGTTGTATAGTGGGCACGCTTTCGAGGCCACCCCCGGGGCCCCGGATCCCGTGCGCAGCGCGCCCATCGCGCCTGCTGCGTTCGCTCCTGTCCCGGTCGAGTGACCTCGCCTGCTATGAGGGCATCGCGTGAAGGGACTGCGAGATTTCCACCGCATCTTCCGTGTTGGGCCACCCGGTGGTCGCCGTGGCGCCTGGAGCGCTGCTCGGCGTCGTTCTCACGTTGGTTGCGGAGAGAGCGGCATCCTTCGTGACCCCTGAGAATCCCTCACGCGGCTTCGCCGTTGTGGCTCTCGCCACCGGCGCGCGCATGGTGACCGCCCTCGCCGCCCTCGCCGCGTACTTCGTCTTCGCTCCCGGCGGGCTTGCGCCCTTCGGTCTCGCGCTTGGACTCTCGTTCATCGCCGGTCTCGCGGTAGAGGCCGGTAGAGCATCACGTCTCAACACGACGCACCCGTCCGCCTAAGGAGGAAGGCTCGAAGTATGGATCAGATGCCTCACAAGATCGAAGAGCTTCTGCACGAGCTCTCGGTACTGCCGCTGTCCGGAGGACACGGTCACGAAGCGGCCGGTTTCAGCCTGACCAACTACACCTTCTGGCTCATCGTGGGTTGCGTGCTGCTGCTGCTGTTCTTCGTGGTTGCGTCCCGCAAGACCAAGCTCGTGCCGAGCGGCATCGGCAACCTCGCCGAGGCGGGTGTCGACTTCGTCCGCAACGGGGTCTGCGTCGACATCATGGGACCCGAGGGCAAGAAGTACTTCCCGTTCATCGGCACGATGTTCTTCTTCGTGCTGTTCAACAACCTCATCGGCAACATCCCGCCGGCCCTGCCTGGCACGGGCACGGTAGGCACCACCTTCACCTGGGCGATCGTCGTCTTCATCTTCTACAACGCCATCGGCGTGAAGGCGGTGGGAGGCTTCTTCAAGTACATCAAGAGCTT
>DSAI01000013.1 GCA_011372845.1 Actinomycetota bacterium | reverse complement strand
GCCGCCATCACCGGGGTAGGGGCGTACCTCCCGGAGCACGTGCTGACCAACGACGACCTCGCGGGCATGGTGGACACCACCGACGAGTGGATCGTGACCCGCACCGGCATCCGCGAGCGACGGGTCGTCGCAGAGGGACAGTCCACGTCCGACCTTGCCGTCGAAGCCGGCCGCGCCGCTCTTGCGGATGCCGGCGTGGAGCCCCACGACATCGACCTCCTGGTCGTGGGAACGGGTAGCCCGGACCACATCATGCCCTCCACAGCAGCGCTCACGCAGGACAGGCTCGGTCTTACCTGCGGCGCGGTCGACATCATGGCTGCGTGCACGAGCTTCATCGCCGCGCTCCACCACGCCACATGCGTCATAGAGGCCGGACGGGCCCGGAAGGTGCTTGTGATCGGCGCCGACGCTCTGACACGGCACATCGACTTCGACGACCGGCGCACGTGTGTGCTCTTCGGAGACGGTGCCGGTGCGGTCGTGTTTGAGGCGTCGGACGAGCCCGGCGTGATGGGGATCGACCTCGGCTCCGACGGGTCGGGCGCTGACGTGCTGATCGTACCTGCCGGCGGTGCAGCCGCGCCCTGTACACCCGAGCGTGTCGCGAACGGCGAACACCGGCTCCGCATGTCGGGCGGCGAGGTCTTCAAGTTCGCGGTCCGGATGATCCCCGAGACGACGCGGCGGGCGCTGGAAGCTTCGGGGCTTTCGGCCGACGACCTCACATGGCTCGTTCCGCACCAGGCGAACCAGCGCATACTTGACGCGGTGCCTGCCCATCTCGGCATCGCGCCTGAGCGCGTCTTCTCCAACGTGGCGATGCTCGGGAACACGTCCGCCGCGTCGATACCGCTTGCACTGCACGACATGTATACTGGCGACCACCTGCAACCCGGGGACATCCTTGCGCTCGTAGGATTCGGCGCCGGACTCACCTGGGGCGCAGCCGTCGTCCGCTGGACTAAGGGGCCCAACGAATGACACTCACGACCAGGATCACCACGCTGCTGGATATCGAGCATCCCGTGATACAGGGAGGCATGGCCTGGACCGCCACGGCCGAGTTGTCCGCAGCGGTGAGCAACGCCGGCGGCATCGGCGTGATCGGCGCCGGGCATATGCCCACGGACCTGCTCCGGGAGCAGATCCAGCTGGCCAAGGAGCTCACCGACCGGCCGTTCGGGATCAACCTCATGCTGCTCACGCCGCATATAGACGATATCGTGGCGATGGTCCTCGAAGAGCACGTGCCGATGGTGACCACTGGCGCCGGGAATCCGGCCAAGTACATGGGTCCGCTGAAGGACGCAGGCATCATCGTGATCCCGATCGTCCCCTCGGTGGCGCTCGCCAAACGGATGGAGTCCATCGGCGCTGACGCCATCATCGGGGAAGGGATGGAGGCCGGAGGTCACATCGGCGAACTCACCACGATGGTTCTCACACCCCAGCTCGTTGACGCTGTGGATATCCCCGTGATCGCCGCGGGTGGCATCGCCGACGGCAGGGGAGCGGCGGCGGCGTTCGCGCTCGGCGCCGAAGGCGTGCAACTCGGCACCCGGTTCATGTGCGCCGAGGAGTGCACCATCCACCCCGCGGTCAAAGGGCAGGTCCTCAAGGCCCGGGACCGCGACACGATCGTGACGGGCCGGTCCACAGGACACCCTGTGCGCGTTCTCAAGAACAAGCTCGCCCGGCAGATCATGGAGCTCGACCGCGACAACCGGCCTGCGGACATCGAGGCGCTCGGAGCGGGCAAGCTGGCCCAGGCCATGCGCCAGGGTGACATCGAGATGGGCAGCCTGATGGCCGGCCAGTCGGCCGCGATGGTGTCGTGTATCGAACCCGCTGCGTCCATCGTCGAGGGTATCGTGGGCGAGGCGGAGGAGACGCTCAGGCGTCTCGGCGCGTGGGCGGGCCAGTGACGATGGGGTCTGGCGCAGCGTTCGTCTTCCCGGGGCAGGGGTCGCAGCGGGTGGGTATGCTCGACTCGCTGCCGTCAGCTGCACTCCCGGAGTCCTTGCTCGACCTGGCGGAGGACGTCACCGGTCTGCCCGTGCGTGCGATCGCCACTGAAGGGCCCGCCTCCGCTCTCGCCGACACGCGCGTGGCCCAACCTCTTCTGTTCGTCTCCGGACTGGCCTGGGCGCGCGTTGCCGACTCATCGGGCGTGCGGCCGCGTGCGGTGGCCGGCCACAGCCTCGGCGAACTGACGGCGCTCGTCTATGCCGGCGTCATGGAGCCCGATGATGGCATGCGGCTGGTGTGCGAGCGCGCCAGACTGATGGCGGAGGCCACAACGACTGTTCCCGGTACCATGGCCGCGGTGCTCGGCATGTCGTCCGACGAGATCGCCGCCGTCATCGACAGCCTCGACGGCATCTGGGTGGGCAATGAGAACGGCCCGGGTCAGGTGACGATCTCGGGTACGCATTCCGGCGTGGAGCGCGCCACCGCGGCGCTCCTGGGCGCCGGTGCGCGACGCGTGGTACCTCTTGCCGTTGCGGGTGCGTTCCACTCGCCGCTCATGGCGGATGCCTCGGCCGCGTTCAGCGCGCTCCTTGGGACCGTGAGGTTCGCCGACGCCCGCATCCCCGTTGCGCAGAACACCGGCCCGTCCCTCGCCACGAGCGCACCGCTCATCAGAGAGCGCCTCGCCACCCAGATGGTCCGGCCTGTGGGCTGGACCGCCATCATGGAGAGTCTGCGCTCGGAGGGCATCGTGGTGCTGGCCGAGTGCGGCCCCGGTGCGGTGCTGACCGGCATGGCCCGTCGTATGGAGGGACTCGAAGGGGTATCTCTGGGGACAGACGGGACCGAAAGACTCAGAGAGGTGGTACTCGGATGAACCGTCTCGAGGGACGTGTCGCGCTCGTGACGGGTGGCTCGCGAGGTATCGGCGCCGCCATCGCCACACGGCTCGCTGCAGAAGGAGCATCCGTAGCGATCGGCTTCGCAGGTCGTGAGGAGGCGGCCTCCGAGGTCGTCTCGGCGATCGAGAGGGCAGGTGGCAGGGCTCTCGCCCTACAGGGCGACATCAGCGACCCTGACGCGAGCGCCGCGCTCGTGGAGCGCACGGTATCCGAGTACGGGCGCCTCGACGTGCTCGTGAACAACGCGGGGATCACGCGTGACGGCCTGCTGGTCCGAATGTCCGATGACGACTGGCATGCGGTGATAGAGACCAACCTGAGCGGCGCGTTCTACACCACGCGGGCGGCCTCGCGGATCATGATGAAGCAGCGCTCGGGGTCTATCGTGAACATCGCTTCGGTCGTCGGCATGATGGGTAATGCCGGCCAGGTCAACTACGCTGCCGCAAAGGCCGGCCTGATCGGGATGACGAAGACGGTCGCCCGCGAGCTGGCCGGCCGTGGGGTGCGGGCGAACGCCATCGCCCCCGGTTTCATAGAGACGGACATGACGGCCTCGCTGTCGGACGCTGCACGCAAGGGCGCCCTCTCGATGATCGCTATGAGACGCATGGGTTCGGTCGAGGACATCGGAGCCGTGGCGGCGTTCCTCGCGAGTGACGATGCCGCATATATCACCGGTCAGGTCATCGCCATCGATGGCGGCATGACCTTCGCATAGCCGGGCCAACGCGACAGCGCTGGAAGGAGGTGTTTCGTATGGAGCAGGAGGAGATCTTCGCGAAAGTGAAGGACGTCATCGTCGACCAGCTCTCGGTGAATGATGACGATGTCACCCCCGAGGCGTCGTTCTTCGACGACCTCGGCGCCGACTCGCTCGATATCGTCGAGCTCGTCATGGCGCTCGAGGATTCGTTCGGCGTGTCCATCCCGGACGAAGAGGCCGAGTCGATCAAGACGGTCGGCGACGCGGTGGAGTACATCGCGACGAACCTGGACTAGCGCGGCTGAACCGGCCGCTTTGCGGTGGCACCACCCTCACGCGGGTGGTGCCGCCCGCGCACCGCTAGGAGGAAGCATGGAGATGCCAACGCTCACGATCGGGTCCCGGACCGCTCGCCTGCCCATAGTCCAGGGCGGCATGGCGGTGCGGATCTCCCTCTCGCCACTCGCTGCGGCTGTAGCCGAGGCCGGGGGAGTGGGACTGATCGCGGGCTCGGGTCTCACCGTCAGCGAGTTGGCGGCCGAGGTACGTGCGGCTCGCGCGGCCACCTCGGGTGTCATCGGCGTCAACATCATGGTGGCCGTCCGGGCGTTCAAGGACCTCGTCCATGCAGCGATCGGCGAGGGTGTCGACCTGGTGGTCGCAGGCGCGGGCTTCTCCCGCGACGTCTTCGGCTGGTGCCGCGACGCAGGCGTGGAGTGCGTGCCGATCGTCGGCTCCGCGCGGGTGGCACGTCTGGCTGAGCGGTTCGGCGCGTCGGCGGCAGTCGTCGAGGGCGTGGACGCCGGAGGGCACCTCGGCACCGACCAGCACGTGGACGACCTTCTCCCTGAGATCCTGGACGCTGTGGACATCCCCGTCATCGCGGCGGGAGGGATCGTTACCGGGGCCGACATCAAGCGGATGTTCGATGCCGGCGCATCAGGGGTGCAGATGGGGTCACGGTTCGTCGCCACGGAGGAGTGCTCCGCTTCCGATGAGTTCAAACGGCTCTACCTTGAGGCCTGTGAAGACGACATCGTCCTCATCAAGAGCCCGGTGGGCCTTCCCGGCCGGGCGATCGCGAACCCGCTCACCGAGCGTCTGGCGGTGGGAGACTACCCGCGCATAGAGCGGTGCAAGTCGTGCCTCAAGGAGTGCGGCAAAGAGTACTGCATCATGGATGCGCTCCAGCGTTCACAGCGAGGTGACGTGGTGGAGGGCCTGGTGTTCGCGGGCACATCGGCCGCCCGCGTTCACGATATCCTGCCGGTAGGGGAGTTGATGGCGCGCCTCGAGGATGAGTGGCGCACGGCGACCGAGGAGGAAGCGCAGTGAGCAGACGTATCGTCGTCACGGGGCTGGGCGCGGTGTCGCCTGTAGGCGTCGGCATCGACGCCATGTGGGATTCGATCCGCAACGGCCGCAGCGGGGTAGGGCCCATCACCTCGTTCGACGCATCGGCATACCCGGTCCGGTTCGCTGCCTGCGTGGACGACTGGGATCCGTCGCCATGGATAGAGCCGAAGGAGGCCCGCCGCCTCTCGAGATTCCAGCAGTTCGCCCTTGCCTCGGCGCTCATGGCTGTCGAGGACGCGGGTCTTGAGATCGACGAGGAGAACGCGGACCGCGTGGGCGTGATCGTGGGCTCGGGCATCGGCGGCCTTGCCACGATGGAGGAGCAGAAGACCGTGCTCGAGGACAAGGGCCCCGCACGGGTGAGCCCCTTCCTCGTCCCGATGATGATCGTCGATCTCGCGGCCGGCCACATCTCGATCAGGCTCGGCGCCAAGGGGATCAACTACGCGCCGGTCTCCGCCTGCGCTACCGGGACGCACTCGATCGGCGAGGCGGGCGAGGCCATACGTCGAGGCGATGCCGACGTCGTCATCGCCGGAGGCTTCGACTGCGGTGTCACGCCGCTGGGCCTGGCGGGTTTCTCATCGGCCCGCTCACTGTCCACCCGGAACGACGATCCGCAAGGCGCGTCGAGGCCGTTCGACGCCGACCGCGACGGCTTCGTGATGGGCGAGGGTGGCGCCATCCTGGTTCTCGAGGATCTCGAGCACGCGCGATCTCGCGGTGCGAGGATCTACGCCGAGCTTTCCGGCTACGGCGCATCCGCCGACGCGTATCACCTCACCGCTCCGGATCCGTCCGGCGACGGTGCCCGCAGGGCGATGCGGCAGGCTCTCGAACGCGCCGGGGCTGCACCTTCGGCGGTGGACTACATCAACGCCCACGGCACTTCCACCGAGCTCGGCGATGCGGCGGAGACAGGCGCCATCAAGCAGGTGTTCGGCGCGGACGCTCCGCCGGTGTCGTCCACCAAGTCGATGACCGGGCACCTCCTCGGCGGCGCCGGTTCACTCGAAGCCGCCATCTGCGTGCTGGCGATCCGCGACGGCGTGCTGCCGCCCACGATCAACTACACGACACCCGACCCGGAGTGCGACCTCGACTACGTTCCGAACACCGCACGTGAAGCCGACATCCGCTCGGCGCTCAGCAACTCCTTCGGATTCGGTGGACACAACGCGACGCTGTTCTTCACCGTGCTGGAGGGGCTCGCCTGATGAGCGGCTCGCTACAGGATCGGGTCGCGCGGTCGCTCGGATACCGGTTCCGCGACCCCGATCTGCTGGCCACGGCGCTGACTCATCCGTCCTACGCGGCGGAGCATCCCGGTACGGAGGCGTACGACCGCCTCGAGTTCCTCGGCGACGCGGTGCTGGGCTTCCTCGTGGCCGATCGCACCTATCGTGCGTTCCCCGAGGAACCGGAAGGCGACCTGACCCGGCGCAAGCACTCCGTTGTGGCCGGCGAGTCGCTCGCGCAGGCCGCAGACTCCCTCGGCATCGCCGAGCTTCTCAGGCTCGGCAGAGGCGCCGACGCCGCGGGCGAGCGCGTTCGGGCCTCCGTGCTTGAGAACGCTCTCGAGGCGCTGGTGGGCGCCGTCTACCTCGACGGAGGCCTCGAACCCGCGACGGCGCTCGTCGAACGCATCGTCGCTGCGGCGCCCGATGGGAAGACGAGCGCGCAGGGCGATCCCAAGTCGCTGCTCCAGCAACTCACGCAGGCACGGTGG
>DSAI01000173.1 GCA_011372845.1 Actinomycetota bacterium | reverse complement strand
GTGTGCTCGCACTGGTACCAGGCGCCGTAGACAGCGGGGTCGCGCAGCCGGAAGTCGGCCGACGCGTCCACGACGGTGAGCCCGGCCCCGAGCAGCGCGGGTACGACCGCCATCGCGGCCGTATGCGGTACGGCGAGGAAGACGACCTCGGCCATGCGAGCTACTTCGGCTGCATCGTGCGGACCGTAGACCAGATCGCATGCCGCAAGCCCGGGGTACAGCTCCGACACCCGACGTCCCCGGTCCCGATCGGACGTGACGGCCACGAGCTCGAATGACGGATGTCCAAGCAGTAGCCGTGTGAGTTCGGCCCCCGCGTATCCCGCGGCCCCGATGATGGCTGCCGATAGCACGATTCTGTCCTCCCAATCGTCGATCAGGAGGACAGAATACGCTTCTGTGAGAATATTCGCAAGCAATATGCACAATTTGTGCGTATACTGCCGTTCGCATCGCCAAACACCCGCACCCCGCCCGCCTATCCGGACGGGAAGACGTATCAGCTGCGCACCTCGCCGCCCACGACAGCGCACACCTTGCGCACGAGCTTGTCATGCACCGGCCGCACGTCGGCATCTGAGAGCGTCTTGTCCGCCGCGCGGTATGTGAGCGAGAACGCGAGGCTCTTCGTACCTTCCGGAAGCCGCCGTTCCGGGTCCTCAACGCCTTCGGGGTCGCGGTACACGTCGAACAGGCGCACCGACTCAAGGAGGGCACCGCCCGCGGATTCGATGGCCGAGACGACACGTTCGGATGTCACGTCCTCAGGCACCACGAGCGCGAGATCCAGGGCGGCCGCCGGATGACGCGGAATCTCCTTGAACGTGGTCGTCACCTTCGAAGCGGCCTTCAGGAGCGCGGGAACGGATATCTCGAAGAGCGTCGCCGGTCCGCTGGCGTCGAATCGTTCGAGCACGTCGGCCGACACCTCTCCGAGCCAACCGACCACGTCACCGCGAACGATGACCTCGGCCGTACGACCCGGCTGCAACCAGGACCGTTCCGCCGCACGCACGCTCCAGCGTTCGACGCCCAGCGCTTCGAGCAGGGACGCAAGAACGCCCTTGCCGTCGAAGAAGTCGAGCCCCGGCGCCGGCTCGTTCCATCCCGGACGGACCCACGAGCCGGCCAGCACGCCAGCGGCCATCAGCCGCTCCTTGGGCTGCTTTCGACCCTCGGATGTGATGAACACCGTGCCCATCTCGTAGAGGTGCACATCGGCGATCCCACGGCGCTGATTGTGAGAGAGTGCTCGCAGCAGACTCGAGGTGAGCGTCCAACGCATGACCGCCTGCTCCTCGGACATGGGGTTGATCAGCTCGACCAGCAGTTCGTCCGGAGCGAGCTCCCAGCCCAAACGGTCCAGGTCGGCGGGATCCCCGAACGAGTACCCCACGTGTTCATCGAGGCCCGCCGCACGCAGCACCGACCCGATGCGCGACACGAAGCGCTGACGGGACGTCCTCCCGCCGATCCGCCCGCCGCCGCCCGGCAAGGTCGACGTGATGTTCTCGAGTCCGTACAGGCGCGCGACCTCCTCGATGAGGTCGACCTCCCGCTCAAGATCAGGCCGGAAACCGGGCGCCACGACCTCGAGTTCGTCTCCGGAACCCTCTGCTGAGAGCCCGAGCGGCCGAAGGAGCGTCGCGATGGCCGGAGTCTCCAGATCCGTGCCCAGCAAGGCGTTCACGCGTCCGGTCCGCAGTCGCAGCTGCAGCGGCGCACGCTGGCCCGGATAGGCGTCCACGAGGCCCGGAGCCACCGTGCCACCGGCCACTTCGGCGATCAGCGCGGCCGCCCGGTCCGACGCACGGCTCGCGAGATCGGGATCCACGCCGCGCTCGTACCGGAGCGAGGACTCCGAGATGAGTCCGAGCCGGCGGCTCGTGCGGCTGATCGACGCCGTATCGAAGCACGCCGACTCCAGAAGGATGTCGGTCGTGGCCTCGGAGACCTCGGTCTCCTCGCCGCCCATCACACCCGCGAGAGCGACGGGACCATCGTCGTCGGTTATCAGGAGCGTGTCGCTCGCGAGACGCCGCTCCTGCCCATCGAGCGTGCGGATCGTCTCGTCCTCGCGTGCCGCCCGGACCGTTACCGCCGCGACCCCGTCGCGCTTGGCGAGCGTAGCCAGATCGAAGGCGTGCAGCGGCTGGCCGAGTTCGAAGAGGATGTAGTTGGTGACGTCGACCACGTTGTTGACCGGACGAGCGCCGGCCGCAGCCACGCGCTCGGCGAGCCAGGCGGGTGACGGCCCCACCTTGACACCGCGGATCACCCGCGCCGTGTACCTGGGACACAGAGCGCCGTCCTCGATCTCCACGCTCACGAGATCTGCGGCGGGCGCGCCCTCCTCCGCCGGCGCCGAGGCGGGAACGGTGAACGTGGCCCCTGTGATGGCCGCCACCTCGCGAGCCACACCCACCATCGACAGGCAGTCGGGGCGGTTCGGGGTGACCTCGAGCTCCAACACGGTGTCTGCGATGCCGTAGTACTCGGCGAACGGCTCGCCTACCGGCGCATCGGGATCGAGGATCAGCAGGCCGCTGCCCTCGCCGCCCACCCCGATCTCCGTTGGCGAGCACATCATTCCCTCGGAGACCAGACCACGGAGCTTCGCCCGTTTGATCGTCACGCCGCCGGGAAGCGTCGTGCCCACCTGCGCCACCGGGACCTTGTCGCCGGCCTCGAAGTTGGTTGCGCCGCAGACGATGTTCAGTGGTTCGTCGGCGCCCACGTCCACGGAGCAGTACGACAGCCTGTCGGCGTCGGGATGTTGTTCCTTGGTTATGACCTGACCCACAACGACACCATCGAGTGCGGCGCCGAGTGTGTGGACCGCCTCGACCTTGGTGCCGGTCATGTCGAGCCGTTCGCACAGCTTGTCGACGGGCAGGGTGACGTCCACGAGTTCCTTGAGCCATGTGAGCGATACACGCATCGCGGGATCCTTCCTCAGGGTCGGTCGCTATCGTTGCCGTGACCGGTCACCCTTCGGGGTGGCCGGAGCGGCGGTCGTCAGAACTGGTGCAGGAAGCGGGTGTCTCCTTCGATGAAGTGACGAAGGTCGGGCACACCGTACTTCAGCCCCGCTATCCTCTCGGCGCCGATACCGAACGCGAAGCCCGTGTAGCGCTCCGGATCGATACCCACGTAGCCGAAAACGTTGGGGTCGACCATCCCGCAGCCAAGGATCTCGAGCCAGCCCTCGCCCCCACAGGATCGACAGCCCTCGCCGCCACAGATCCCGCAGGAGACGTCCACCTCGGCCGACGGCTCCGTGAACGGGAAGAAGTGCGGGCGCAGCCGCACGCGACGATCCGGCCCGAACATCTCGCGCACAAAATGCTCCAGCGTGCCTTTGAGATCACCGAACGTGACGCCTTCGTCCACCACCAGCCCCTCCACCTGCGTGAACTGCGGCAAGTGGCTCGGGTCGGCCACATCCCGACGGTACACCTTGCCCGGGACGATCACGTAGATGGGCGGCTTCTCGCTCTCCATCACGTGGACCTGACCGGGGCTGGTATGCGTCCGCAACAAGACGTCGCTCTCCCCCTCCACGACCGCCGTGTCTCCCGAGAGGTCCCTCACGTAGAACGTGTCCTGAAGCGCGCGCGCCGGGTGGTCCGCCGGATGGTTGAGGGCGGTGAAGTTGTAGTAGTCGAGTTCCACCTCCGGGCCTTCCGCAACGCGATAGCCCAGGCCGGAGAAGACTTCGACGATCTCGTCCACCACCTGGTGCAGCACGTGCTGATGGCCGAGCGGCCGCCCTCGCCCGGGCAGTGTCACGTCCACCGCCTCCGCAGCGATCCGGGACGCCCGCGCGATGCGCTCGAGCGCCTCCCGTCTCCGATCGAGCGCCGACTCGAGAGCACGCCGCACCTCGTTGGATATGCACCCGACCTCGGGCCGCTCCTCGGCAGACAGCGCGCCCAGTCCTCGCAGGATCGCCGTGAGCGAACCCTTCTTGCCCAGGTACGCGATGCGGACCTCCTCGAGTGCATCAAGCGTCGTCGCACCCTCTACGGCCGTCAGCGACTCAGCCTCCAACGCCCGCAAGTCTTCTCCGATTGTCATCCCGACCTCACTTCTTCCATCCGTGTACGGAAAGGGAGCCGCCCCGCCCTTGTCACAAGGACGGGAACGGCTCCCGCGGTACCACCTTGTTTGGCCGATGACTCACCGGCCCTCTCACTCCCGTGCACCATCAACGCACGGCCGGGATCCTCTCCCGGAGGCCCGATATCGGGGGCACCGGCTCACCTACTCGGGCCGCAGGCCCTTTCAGATCGCAGCTGATGGAGTGAACCGCGGGTCCTCCGCCCGGGGTCCTTGCAGTCGGTGGGACCCCTCCCTGGCGAGCGGCTCTTGAGAACCGCGCCTCTCCGTCGTCGCCTCATGTGCGATTGGTACGTCAGTCTAGCATCACTCCGCAGCGCCCACCAGCGAACATGCGACCCTCCCTGCAGGCACGACGGCGACCACCACACCCCGTACGTCGTTCCGGTCGACGGGCTCCACATCGGCTGCTGCGTTCGCATCGCCGCGCATGCGGAGCGAGCCATCCGGCTCCACGCCCACGACCCGATGCACCACCAGGTCGCCATCATGTGCGAAGACGGTGAGGTCGCCCTGCTGCGGCTCGACCGCGACCCGCGTGTACACGATCAGATCGCCAGGATAGAGCGCCGGGCGCATGGAGCCACCCTCGACGTACAGCATGCCATGCGACCACGCCAGCACCAGCGCGACGACCGCGAGCCCGGCCCCCGCCCCACGGCGCAGCCACACCGCCCAGCCGCTATCGGACTTGCTCTGCATCTACGTAGACCGACGCGCGAACGTAGTCGCCCTGAAGGTCGTTGCCGGCTTCGGACGGCAGGCTTACCGCGAGATCGAGGTCTGCAGCCTGCCCGGCTCCAAGCCGTATCGGTGCGGTCCTGAGCGTGGACAGGGGTCCAGCGTACAGCTCCACGCCGTTGCACGTTGCCCGGCACTGCAGCGCGTTCCAGAAGTCGGTGATGCCCGCCTTCTTCGCCGCGCTCGTGACCGCATCGCACGCGATGGATCCCGTGTTGCGGACCTCGAGCGTCCTGCTGATCGTCTCACCAGGGGCGAGCCCTTCCACGGTGAGGGCCGCCGATGTCGGCTCCACCGAGACGAGCACGGTGCCCGCCGTGATCATGTTGTCCTTCACCTCGGTCCGTGCTGTGAAGTACGCCCTTGCTCCGCCGATGGACAGCATCGCTGCGATCAGCGCCACATACGTGAACAGTCGCTTCATCGTTCTCCTCCTTGCGGATCTCGCCGCCGAGGGGAGGTGGCGGATGGATGGTATGCGGGGCCCCGCACCGCACATCATGGCGTCCGAGCTTCAACGTGCCCTTACCAGCGCCTCACCGGCAACCGAACGATGCGGGCCCGAGGTCGGACCGACACAGAACGACGAAGGCCCCGCGCTATGCGGGGCCTTCGTCGTCACGCCGTGGTACAGGACCGTCAGGCGCCCTGCGCCGCCTTGGCGACCTCCACCAGCTTGGCGAACGCGGCCGGATCGTTCACGGCCATGTCGGAGAGCACCTTGCGGTCGAGGGTCACTTCGGCCTTCTTGAGACCGTTCATGAACACCGAGTACGACAGACCGTTGAGACGGGCGCCAGCGTTGATGCGGGCGATCCACAGACGGCGGATCTCACGCTTCTTGTTCCGGCGGTCGCGGTACTGGTACTGCAGCGAGTGCTGCAACTGCTCCTTCGCGCTCTTGTAGCGGCGGCTACGGTCTCCGTAGTATCCGCTCGCCTGATCGAGAACGGTCCGGCGCTTCTTCTTCGCGGTGACTGCACGCTTCACCCTGGGCATGGTCGATCACTCCTTGGAAGGATACGCGAGCTTCGGACTAACCGACGCCCAGCTTCTGCTTGATGACTTTCTCGTCCGCCTTGTGCACGAGGCCGTCCTGGCGGAAGTTGCGCTTACGCTTGGGGCTCTTCTTCTCGAGGATGTGGCTCTTGAAGGCCTTCGCGCGCTTGATCTTGCCGGTACCGGTGAGCTTGAAGCGCTTCGCGGTACCCTTGTGGGTTCTCATCTTGGGCATGTCGTCTCCTATTCCTTCGCGGCAGCGTCGCCGGAGGCAGCCTCAGCGGCCTGTGCCGGCTCTGCCGCATCGTCCGACCCGTCAGCCCCGGCCTGCTTCTTCTCGGCGGGCTTGGCCTTCACCGGCTCCTTCTTGTGAGGCGCCACCAGCATGAACATGTTGCGGCCTTCGAGTTTGGGCTTGGACTCCACGAACGCAAGGCCCGCGATGTCGGCCTCCAGCCGCTCGAGTATCGCCAGTCCGCGCTCCGCGTGCACCATCTCGCGACCGCGGAACATGATCGTCACTTTGACCTTGGCGCCCGCCTCGAGGAAGCGCACGACGTGCTTCTTCTTGGTCTCGTAATCGTGCGTGTCGATCTTCGGGCGGAACTTAATCTCTTTGACCTCTACGCGCGTCTGGTTCTTGCGCGCCTTCTTGGCCTTCTGCTCCATCTCGTACTTGTACTTGCCGTAGTCCATGGTCTTGCAGACCGGCGGATCGGCGTTGGGAGCGATCTCGACCAGATCGAGACCCTGTTCGTCGGCCATGCGGAGAGCATCCGAGACCATGAAGATGCCGAGCTGCTCACCTTCGTCCGAGATCAGACGGCACCTTTGCGCCCTGATCCGATCGTTGAGCCTGGGCTCTGTCGTGCTGATACGCTTCACCTCCATCAGGTGGGGGCCCGTATCCGGCCCCGTCATCAAAAAACGCCCCGC